>NZ_JBFAMM010000001.1:254847-498465 GCF_040656535.1 Streptomyces sp. NPDC049887
CCGCCTCTCCGCGTCGCTGGGGGGTGGGGTCGTCCGCCGCGGCGTTTTGTTGGCTCCCTGCGGGGGGGGGGGGGGGGGGGGGGGGCGGCCGGCCCCCCCCCCCCCCCCCCGCCCCGCTCTTATTACTGCTCTGTGTTACGCCGGTTGGCGATCGTGTCGGTGGAGGTGGCTCCGGCCCAGACGCGGACGCTGTCGATCGTCCCGGGGAAGTAGCGCGAGGCAGCGCCGTTGATCTTCGCCCGGCCGATCTCGAAGGCTCCGCTGCCCTGCCACGGTGCCGAGTACGGCACCCCGCCCTCGTCGCCCATCAGGGCGCTGTCGACGTAGAGCTTGAGCACGCCGAGCTTGGAGGTGTCGTCGGGGTCAGCTGCCGCCTGGGCGTCGTAAACGACCGTCAGCATGACCGGGACACCCAACTGGCCCGTGGTGAACGCGGTGGATTCGCTCTCGGTCCAGACCGCTCCGGTACCGTCCTTGTCAGGACGGCCGAACGTCCACCGTCCCTGGGTGCTGCCGGTCGGCTGCTCGTACCAGACACCCCAAGAGGACTGGCTCGTCCCCGACTGTCCGAACACCTGCACCGCGTACGACTTGCTGGTGTCGGCCAGCTTGGCAGGGTCCAGCGTCACCCAGGCGGTCGCGGTGAACGAACCGGAGTCGTCGACGACCGGACCGGCGGCAGTGGCATACGCACTGGTGCCGTTCAGGGTCATCGACTGCGTGGTCGTGACCTCTTCGCCGATCTCCGGATCCCCAGTGGTGGCCTGGGTGAGTGCGGCCCCGCTAAGGGTGAGGTTCCGGGCGAAGCCGCTGGTGTCCTTCACCGTGGTGCCGGTCGCGTTGGCCATGTCCGTCGCGTCCCACTTGGCGACGAGCGCCGGGACGGGGTCGCCGGCGGTGCCATCGCTGATGTCCTCGTCCTCCAGCCAGGCGTCGTGGGCGATTTCGGTGTCCGCGAGCGCGCGGGACCAGACCTTCACCTCGTCGATGGTTCCGGCGAAGTTCTCCTTGCCGGTCGCCGACGCCCACAGTCGCCCGACCTGCACGCCTCCGGACGCCTTCCACGGGGTGGCCGTGAAGGGAACCCGGTCACCCTGGGGGACGCCGTTGACGTAGAGCTGGAGGGTCTGCGCTGCCGCGTCGTAGACGCCCGCCAGGTGGGTCCAAACGTTCAGGACCGGCGGCTTGGTGCCGATCGAGCGGGTGATCGCGGGGCCTGAGACATCCGTTTGGTGGCGGTTGAAGACCCAGGCGTTGTAGGCGGTTGAGTAGTACAGCTGAAAACCGGAGGCGTTGGTCCCCGCCTGCGACAGGACGGTGTAGTTGACGTCCTTCTTCACCAGACGTGCCCAGGACGAGACGGTGAAGGACCTGGTGGTGTCCAGGACCGCGCCGGAGGTGGACAGGTAGGCGGTCGTACCGTTGAACTTCGCTGCGCCGGAGCCGCTGCGGGCCAGGGTGTCCCAGGTCGCCCCGGAGGAGGTCAGCGGGTGCTGGGTGGCGGTGGTGGCGTCCGTGAGGTTGTTGTCCAGGTGCCAGATCCCCGAGGGATGCTCGGCGCCCTTCACCAGGAAGCTGTAGTAGCCGGTGAGCGAGCTGTGTCCGGCAGCGTCGTAGCCCCAAACCTGGATCGTGTTCTCACCCGCCTGGTCCGGGGTGATCGTCCGGGTCGTGGCCGCGCCCTGGGCGACGGGGATCGGAGGGGACACCGCGCCGCTGTTCAGCCTCCACTTGTAGCTGACGACGTCCGACTGGATGCCGGCCGTGGTGGGGTTGGTGTCCGCAGGGGTGAAGGTGAACTGGCCCGGCGTGCCCACCCCGCCCGCGGCCGGATCGGTCTCAGCCGGCTGGTAGACGCCGTCCGCGCTGGTGACCAACGGTGGCGGCGGCGAATCGGTGTCGACCCGGAAGTAGCACCAGGACGACCAGGCCGAGTCCAGGACACCGGTGGCACCCCGGTCCGTCTTGTAGTAGGCCTGCGTCTTGACCCGCATCCGGTAGTCCGTCTGTGCCGCCAGCGTGCTGGTGGACACGTCGCGGACGGCGTTGTCGGCAACCCACGCGCTGCCTGGCGAAGCCGCGTACCAGACTCGGCTGGAGCCGTCGGCCTTCCACACCTCGAACATGGCGCGCAGCTGGGCCTGACTGCCGTCGACCGACTGGACCGTACCCAGCATCTTCGGCGTGGTGTCGCTGGTGGCGAAGGGCAGGGTGGAGGCGTTGCAGGCCCGGCCGGTGGTGCCCTGCTGGACGCCGTACGAAGTCGGCTTGTCCGGGTAGGAGACGTACGTCACCGACAGCTTCGCGTCATTGCGGAACCGCGCCCAGGAGGCAGCGTTGGACTCGTCGTGCGCGGTGAGGGAGAAGGTGATCTGCGCGGCCTTGTTCGCGGCGTGGGAAGCGAGGGTCGGCGTGAGGTTCTCGTTGGTCTCCTCACCGACGTTGTCGCTGAAGCGCACCCAATTGGCCGGCTGCGACGGGCTGCACAGACCGCCGCGGCCGTAGGACACATGCCGGTCTCCCATCAGGTCGTCCGCGGTGGGCCGGGTCGACCAGGTGGTGCTGGATGAAATGCCCTTGGTGACGTGACTGAGGTCGTACCACTGCGGATCGCAGGTGAACGACCACACCATGTACACCTCGAACGTGGCGTCGAGGATCTTCTTACCGTGGATCGAGGATAGTGGGTACTCGAAGTACATGCGCTGGGTGTAGGGGCTGCTGGAGCAGAGGTAACCGGCGTAGTTGGAGCAGCGCCCCACGCCCTTGTCCCCGCTGAACTCCCAGAACTTGTCGCCGTCGGAGGAGAGGGCGGTCCAGTCGCCCAGCGTGACGCCCTTGGTGGGCGGGTCGATGTACAACGGGAAGACGGTGTCCTCGCCGTGCAGCAGGTCCGGGTCGGGCGTGATCTCCAGCGCGGTGCCGGTGACCTTGAGCGGGAGTTCGGCTTCCGCGTCACCGCTGCCGGGACCCTCCGCGGGGGCTGGTTCGCCCTGGGCGGCGGGCAGCGGGGTCGTGGTCGTCGCCGACGGGACGGGCGTTACTCCGCTCGCGGCCATGGTACTCGCCGTCACCGGGGCGGTGCGGGCGTGCTGGGTGGCGGCGCCCGCCGGCTCCGGGGTGTCACCAGCGGAGTCCCACATGCGGCCCGCCGGGCTCTCGAAGACTGGGGTGCCGTCGCCTTCACGGGCGACGAAGCCGCCGTCGGCCGTCGCGGCGATGTCAAGGTCGCCGGAGACCGTCATTCTGATCGTCTCAAGCGCCGGGTTCTTCGCCGCCTGAGCGGTCTTGACCACGAGCACCGAGGTGTATCCGGAGCTCAGCGCGGTCAGCCGCAGGTCGACATCGGGCAGGACTTCGGGGTACGTGGCGGTGGCGCCGTCGAGCCGGGGCTCGGGGAGCGTGGTCGGCCAGCCGAGCCGCAGCTCGTGCCCTCCATCCTCCAGCGTGACGAGCCCGTCGCCGCTGCCTCCACCCGAGAAGGTGACGTCGGCAGTTGTGTTCTTCGCCCGTATGGAACCGTCGGCCTCACGCGCGAGGGTGGTGTCGATGGGCGCCCAGGTGCCGCCGTCCTTGAGGGCACGGGCCGGGGCGGCATTCATCTCCTGGGTGAAGGTGCCGTCCGGGTTGGCGAAGACTTGGGACGACTCGGTGGTGACGGCGTCCACGGCCACACGCTGACCGGTCTTCGCCGCGAGAGCGCTGGCCTCCGACTCGGGAGTGCTGTCGGCCGCTGGCGCGGCCGGCCCGCCGGCGGTGAGCGCCTGCGTCGCCGCCACGGCGCCGGCCGCCGGAATCAGACCCCCCAGGAGCGCGACGACTGTCACCCCGCTCCGCACCACCTGACGCCAGCCGTGCCGCCGTTGTCGCGTGAACACGCCCACCCCGTTCTTAAATTTCCCCTACAAACAACTGTGAAGATCATGTGTAAGGAGAGTGCGCCGGTCAATGGTGTCACGTGTCACATCAAGCCGCTCCCTAACAGATCGCCGAACATGCGCTTCGAGCCGACAGCGCACCCAGGCCAGGACCTCCCGCTCTTGGAGCCGCGTGATCGCCTCGATCCGCGCTCCACAAGGCGATGCCCCACTGGTGGTCGGCAGGGGTACCGACAGGGCCGTCGTGAGCCCGGCCCCCGCCGCGCCGTCAGGTGGGCCGCAGGGCGCCAGTCGCAGTTCGCTTCTTTCAACTGCCAGACACAAGCTTGCCGTTTGGGGTCTGGGACGTCTGGCGTTGCCTACGATGTCTGACGTCGCGCCTGTGGTGTTGCCGGGTTGGGGAGGGCGGACGGACTTCGCCGGCACGGTCGAGACTGCAGCGGCCTCCGGGGTGCGCACGGCCGTTGACTTCTACGCTCGCAAGGCCGACCGCCTCCAACGCTGTCAGCGTGAACTGGGAGCCGAACTCGCTTCTGTCCAAGCAGAGTTGTTGAAGGCGCGGACGGCTCACGTTCAGCTCTCTGACGCCCTCGACGAGATCCTCGCCAGGCACCGCGCCCCAGCCACCAGCACCACGGCAGACGGAACACCCCGCGCAGACCGGATGATCATCGCCACCCACCGCAGACCGCTGAACCGCAAGAACCGAACACGACCACTGGCAGCCCCGGCACCCCCGTGGCTGCCAGTGGTGCGCGCACCACTGAAAAGCGGGACATCATCACGGCCACGCTCCGCGTCCGCCGCCATCCACCACCCAGAACAGCCTCGAACAGGCCCCGGAAACGACAAAGATCCCGACCGATCATGAAGATCGGCGGGGTCTCGTCAACCGCTCCTGAGTGAACTCAAGAACAGTCGTGTTGTGGGGTGTTCACCAGTGCCTCTGACCAGGCGGGACAGAAGCGGTTGTAGATCGCTTCCCAGTTACCCGAAGATCGTTCCCCGCTGCCGGGGGCAGCCACTCGTGCCCCGCCGCAGGGACCGCCACCTGCACCTCGGCCCGCTCCTGCCGCAGCAGCGCACCCCGCAGGACCACTCCACGCGGACCGGGGACGCGACCGCACCTTGATCCCTTCAGTCCCGTGCCTGTTCAATCTGCAGATGACTGAGACGGCTGTCGACCTTGGCACCGTCACCGCGCCCTCCGGGATGCTCGTGCTGGGGATGGCGGGCTGGATCGACTACTGGCCGCACGTGGGCCGACCGCTGTCCGAGCGGGCCCGGATCGTAGTAGCCACCGGCGGCGGGCACTTGCACGGCCCCGAGGACAGTGAGCCATCTGCTTGGATGTGCGAGGCGATCGCTGTAGCAGCCGCCGCGGACCGGCCCCTGCAGGTTCGGGCCCAGACATCGGCCTCGCCCTTCGACGGGGAACCGACGATCGCCGTCCTGGAGGTCGACCTCGGCCGGCCCTGGGCCGGCTCCACCGGCCTGGACGGACAGTCCACCGACGGCCTGGCGGACGTTACCTACTGGGGCAAGTACGAAGAAGCCGTCCATGCGCAGTTCGGCGGTGACCGCATCCCGCAGCACCCCAGCGGACACGGGCCGCGCGGGTGGCTCGACCTCCCCCTGGTCGAGGCCGAAGCGGTCGCCGAACAGCTCCGAACCTGGACCCGAGAAGGCCCCGGCAACGGGCTGATGGTCTCCGTCGACGCCCACACCGACTTCCACCGATTCAACCGAACCAGCTGGAGCCACCCGCTGCTGGCGGGTGCCATCGACCTCGACGGATGCCCGATTCTCGGTCTCGGCTGGGATCCCGGGGGACCACTCCATACGCCACCACGGAGAACGGGCCCACGGACAGGCCTACCCCGCCACCCTCGAAGCGCGCGCAGGCGAAACAGTACTGCGCTGGACCATCCCGCCGTACGACCCTGACCTGTGAACCACCCCCGCCGTGAAGGGTGCCCGGAGAACCCAGTTGAGCCGGACAGTTCAGCCCGGCACACTCGCCCGATGAGCCACAGCACACAGCCGGGCCGCTGGGACGGGCCCTGGTACCGGGTTCGCACTGAGCACTTCGAAGCCGCTTTCCTGCCGAACTCCGGCGAGGATCTGGAATCCGTGGACAATATCGACGTCTTCGTGGACCTGAAGGACGGATCCCGCTGGAGCGCGACCATCATCACCCTCGGACAAGTCGAGGCCATCATGGCGAGGTCGGCCGAAAGCGGGGAAGCCCTGGGAGGCCGCTACTTCTGGTGCTCGGACGGTCTGATCGTCCGCGATCCCGGCATCAGCAACATGACCCAGGTACTCACCGGTCTGATCGAGTCCGACGAGTTCACGCATGTCCTTCACCGCCTCGACGTCTGACCCGGCACGATGTACCGCGTCCTTGAACGCCACCAGGCCCCAGCCGCAGCGCCTTCGACCTCCGGCGGGCAGTGACGTGCTGCCATACGTCTATCAGGTCACCAAGTACGACCCTGCCGACCGCGATCAGCACGGCCACTACGTCGGCGTCGAGCCTGCGACCAGTGACCACGGATCGGTCGAAACCGCATACCTGCAGGCCGTCGCCGCCTTCGCCGAAGAAGCCGGTGTCGACCAGTTGACCATCCGCGAGCCGCAGATCGGCGGTTTCGCCCACTTCGGCTTGGAGCCACCGGTCGACGGCTACGGCCTGGCCGACCTCTTCCCAGCCGGCCCCACCGGGTTCCACGACGGTGCCCTGGTACCGATGGCCACCGGGCTGGAACTCGTCCGGGCCATGCTCCGCGACAACTGCGCCTGGTGCCGTCTGGAGGCTGAGGGAGCATTCACCGTGCACGTCGGCTGGGACCAGTACCTCTATATCGGCAGCAGCCGCCCCTGCGAAGCGGCGCTGGCCCGCACCCGCTCGCTCGGACTCTTCCCGGAACGCCTGCACGCATCGCCGTACGACTTCGCCCCCGATGACCCAGAGCACGTACAGCGCCCGGCCGACGCCGACTTCTGGGCCCGTCTGCACTGGACGGTCAGCGCCCACCGCGCCACGTTCCTGGAGGAGACCCACGCCGCGAACGCCTCCCGCTGGCACCGTCTCACTCGCGACAACATCGAGGCAGTGCGCTCCCAACTGGCCCCTCGCGCCCAACTGGCGGTCTGGCCGGACCTGCTCACCGACGTCGACGTGGCCATTGCCGCTCTACCCGACGAAGGCTTGGTGGAGATCGTCTGGGAGAACCAGGACGAGCAGATCACCAGCACGGTCGTGGACGAGACCCGGTTCGAGGCAGTGATCTCCCATCTGGCCAGCGCGCATGCTGCCGGCGTCGTATCCATGTATGCCGGTGAAGGTCTCCCGCTGTTCACCGCTGTACTGCCCGACAGGGACGGCGTTCTCCGCGCACGCTGGCAGACCGAACCAACGCCCAGCGACCGGGACTGGGCCTTCCTGAAGACCCTGCGGCGCGGCCAGGTCGTCACCGGCACGGTGACGACCATCGCCAGCTTCGGCGTCACCTTCGTGGACATCGGCGGCTTCACCGCGATGATCAATATTCCGGAGCTGTCCTGGCGTCCCTTCAACCAGCCGTCCGACGTCGTGAGCGTCGGCCAAAAGATCACGGCCGAGGTTCTCGACGTCGACATGGTCCGGGAGCGGGTGCCGCTGTCACTCCGAGCAGTGCAGGAAGACCCGTGGCGGCAGGTCGCACAGCGAATCGGGCAGGTGGTCACGGGACCGGTCACCAAGATCGTCCCGTTCGGCCTCTTCGTCCGCATCGAAGACCGAGAGGACGGCTTCTGGGGGCTGGTACACACCAGCGAGCTGGATGAATCGTCCGGGAACGACATCGAGGTCGGTGACGCCCTCACTGTGAAGATCATCGACGTCGATATCGTACGCCGTCGCATTGCCTTGTCGCATACCCAGACCCGCACCAGCCGCTCTGAGGGCGACAGTAAGGACGGATCGGCATGAGGACAGGAGGCCGAGATCGACCGGGAGCCGCGCTTCTCACGGCCAGGGCGTTCACCGAGATCCGCCATCTGGCCGGAGGCGCGCAGCACGCGGCGCAGGACAACTCCCCTGACGAGGCTCTGGAACGCATCAGATTCCTGGCCAACTTGAGCCACAATCTTCCGGGCGTCGCACGGCCAACCCCCAGGAAGCCGTCCCGTCGGGGCAAGTCCCCCGGGAGCTTCGATCAGGCGATGGCCGAACGACCGATGAGCTGGGTCTGGAACACCGCCGGCCCGGAGGCGCGGGCATGGATGCTGCGTCACATCGAACAGGCAGGACGAACCTGGACGCCACCCCCGCCACTGCCTGAATCCCGCAAGGACCCGTCCCCGAGGACGCCGCAGCAATGGGCCAGCTTTCTGCTCAGGCGCTGGCCTGTCAAGGCCCCAGCCGGGCGCCAGCCACTGCCTCCGGTGGCGAACGTTCTCAAGGTCCTCGACACCGAAGCGATCTGCGCCCTGCACGACGAGGCCCGACGGCTCCGGCTCGGCCTGAGTGGAAGCGCAGCATGGCTCCGGGCCCACCTGGCCCCCGACGCCATCCACTATCTGCTCCCGGACCCGGCCCACTACTACTGGCCCGGCACTCCAGACGGTCGAGGCGGCAAGATCGACTGGTGGCAGTGCACCACGCTGCTGCAGATGTACAACGGAGAGCAGGTCAGCGGCCTGGTCGCCGTACGCCCGGAGACCTTCACAGCGTTGCCCTCGACTCTGCCCCGCAAAGCCCAGTTGCGACTCGTCCACCGCGTCCGCTCCATCGAGCGAGACACTTCCCTTTGGGACCGAGACCACAAGGCCGAATGCGCCGCAACTTTGCGGCTACGTCCCCGAGGCGAACGACGACGCTTCGACGACCACATGACCGCCGACCATGGCGGGCAATGGGATCGATCGTCAGCCGCAGCTAGACCATAGAGACAGCCTCAGGAAAGCAGGGCCGATATGGAGTGGAGTCAGGGTGGCTGCGCAAGGCAGAGTGGGACGGTGAGTGAACTGTGGGCGCATGCCCTGACGTGGGCAGATGTGGATCCGGCTCGGCATTCGTTCGAGATGGACGCCGATGTGGCGGAGGAGTTGGCGGGCCTTGTCATGCCCTTGCTGCCCAACGCTGAAGTCGCTCGCGAGGATCGCTGGCGTTCGCTGGGTCCCGTCACCGAGTTCCTGACGGGCAGGTACGGCCGGTGGGCCTGCGGATGGAACTGGTCGGTTGGCGAGGGTGACGTCGACGGAGGCGTCGTTAAGGTGTGGTGCTGTTCGTCCGACTCTGTGACGACCCCGGATGCGACTGCCCGGCTGGTTGTTGAGGCCCTTCTGGAATGGCGTGGCTGGCTGGAGGAACTGGCGGAGCGGTTTGCGGCCCTGACTCCGCCGGGGAACACCCCGGTGTCTTCGGCGGACCTCTGGCACTGGGAGCGAGCGTGCGCGCGCCTGGTCACCGTCGTGGCTGACCGTACCCAGGCCGAGAGCGGCTGGTACGGGCACTGCATGCAGGTCCTCGGCTGGTTCCTCGCCTACAGCGGCGTCGACGAGGGCCAGGCCCAGGAGATCGTCAAGAACGCGGTCGGCGGCCGGTTCGGCAGTTGGATCGCACCTGACGTTCCGGTGGTCGACGCGGTGAGCTCGCGGTTCGCCAGAGGCGTGGGCGAAATCAGATGACTTCCGGGCCCGGCCAGCCGAAGGACAGCCTTGCCGACTGGCTGCGCATCCGGCCGGAAATCTCCTGGCCATCCTGGCGTGGTGCGCGCCCCGTCTCCGGGGCACCGGCCCCTGACGGTTTCCGGAGCTTCTTCAGGGCAACGCGAGGCGGACGTGACAGCGAGGGAACCGCGCGGGCCCTGACCGCCCTCGACCGGGCCTTCGCCGACGCGGAGCAGGGCCAGCCGCTGACTTTCGCCCTCATGGCAAAGTGGCAGCGGATCGTGCTGGGCCACGGCATCGTCGGTTTCCGCGCGGTGCCGGCCTTCGCGAAGGGCGGACGGGAGCGCTATGGCCTGGCACCCGATACGCAGAAGCGATTCGAGCGCTGTCTGTCCGAGAGCGCTCAACCGGATCTGCCCGTCCCCTCACGCGCTGCCCGGACCTACCTCGACATCCTCTTCTTCCATCCGTTCGAGGACGGCAACGCGCGCGCGGCGATGCTGGCGTTGGCCTTCGTCTTGGCACGGGAAGGCGTCCTCCTCGACCAGGTGCACCCACTGCAGACCATCCGCTGCGCCGATGACGCCGAAGGTGCGGCCGATCTGGCGGAGCTGCTCGGAATCCTGATCTCCGCGGCGGAGCGGCGTCTGTCCCACGGGAGGCAAGCATGAACGAACGCGACGTCCTGATCAACGAGCTCGCGCAGGGGCTGCGCCCGATGTCCCACGGCATCGAATGGTTCGACGGCCTCGGCCTGGAAGAGCAGTCCGAGGTGCTGCTGTTCCTGCGCCATCACTGCGTCCAGGCGCGCGCCGTCGCTGAGGATGCACCGGAGAGCATCCGCCGTGCCGGGCTGATCCCGACGCATACGCCCGCCGTGCTGATCTCACGAGGCCGGATCGACGAGCAACTGGGAAAGATCGCCGGTCTCGCGCCTCTCGACGAACGCCGCAAGGCGTTCCGGCTGCTGATCGCAGTGCTCTCGATCGCCGACGCGCGGCGCCGCGAGCGCTTCTGCTCTGGCGGCTGCAGTCACTGGTGGCACAGGCTGTCCGCCGTCGCCTGAAAACCCAGCACCGCACCTCTGAAGGCCAGTTCCCAGTTGAGCGTTTTCGTCGGACCGGATCAGTCCCACCAGAAGTCCCAGTGATGGGCACTGGTGATCCGCTCGGCGTATGCGGCCAGCGTGTACGGCCTGCTGCCCTGCCAGATGTTGTCCGGGCAGAAGGCGAAGTGCTCGGCCGCGACCAGGAGAGCCTCGTGCTCGTCCACCGGTGGCGCGGCGACGCTGAGGTGCAGCGTGGAGAACCCGACCGCGACGACACGAGCACCGAACCGGTGTTCCCAGTCACGGAGGACCGCGGAGAACTTCGCGGTGTCGTTGTCGTAGTTGCAGGGTCCGGCCCAGCCCACAGCCGTCAACGCCTCCGCACCGGACGCTGCAGCAGCCAGCCCCAGACGTGTCTGCGGGCGGTCGGCGAGGAACGCCTGCGCGAACTCGGCGGCCAGTTGATCGGGGTTCGTCGCCGTCTCCCGGCTGGGCGCGGGGCCGGGACAGGTCTGTCCGAAGGGAGCCGTGACGGCAAAGCGCCTGTCGGTGTCGAGCATGTCGTCGTCTTCGTCGACGGCTGTGTAGGCCGCCCACCACCGGGCGAGGAGGCTGGCAGGGTCGTGGCTTGCCGGGGAGGACATCTGCTCGGGGAAGACCTCCCCGGATCCCCATGGGCGGAATTCGCTGTCGCTCGAATCCAGCGAGTCGAGCAGCAGCGGCCACAGGCCGGAGCGTGTGTGTTCGGCATGCATCCGTGTCCACAGCTCGGCCGTGGCCGGCCCGTCACTGAGCCACAGGGCCTGGATGTCTCCGTCGCCTTCATCGGACGTGACCATCCGGCCGGGCGGAAGGCCCCATCGGGTCTCGCGGTGCATGGGGCGGATGCTGGCGCTGTGACCGGGAGGTATCACTGTGAGGGTCCCATCACTCGATCGCGGAACTGCTGGAAGGCGTGCCAGCCCGTCGTCTGGCCCGGCGTGATCAGGTCCCCTTCGGCGCAGTCGAGCGCCTTGCACCGCAGAGCCTCGGCAAGACGGAGGACGGGCGTCAGCACGTCGTCGCCGGAGCCCCGGATGTGGAGCATGACGGAGTCGACCGGGTCCTCTGAGCCGATGTTGAGCTCGATGGACCATGTGGGGCCGGTAAGTTCACCCCACTCGGGGTCCGAGAGATCGACATCGGGAACGGCCTGGGTGACGGCCGCGAGTACATCGTCTCGCCGGCCGAGTGGGTCCGGGGTGTAGTCGGCGGGGATCTCCTGCACCGAGGTGACGTCGTCGGGCAGGCGTAGGAGGATCACGTCCCAGCTCATGGCGGCCTTCCGGGTTCGAGTAGCGGTTGCGGTGGGTCAGTGCAGGCTGAGCTGGTCTTCGGGCGGCTTGGGCAGGAGCACGTTCTGCAGGCGGCGAACGTTCGCACGCCAGGGTCCGCCGTCCGATTGCGCCCATAGGTCCATCAGCTCGGACGGCTCGCTCATGACCCGGTCGAGGGCGTGCAGGGCGAGGTCGCGTAGACCGGTGAGATCAGGAAGGGGCTCTTCCGGCCCATAGGCCGGATCGGCCGGCTCGCCCCCAGGGCATTGCGCGGCAACGAGGGCAGCCCCAGCCACGGCTTGCTCAGACTCGGGTGCTTCCAGATAGCCTGCGGTATCGATCACATGGGTGAGGATGCTGCGAATCAGGTCCGTGCGCTCGCCTGCGGCTGCCACATCGAGTTCGCCGCAGAAGTCCGCTGCGGTGTCGTTGTCGAAGGGGCCGACGTCCCAAGTACCCATACTCTCTCCCGATCACGATGTTGACCGGGGCATCCTGACAGAGGCCGCTGACAGCACCTGCGCAGTCTGGGGATGCGGATGAGCTGACTGGCATCGCCGTCACCTGGCGCTGCTCCAGGACACGACATTCACCTGCGCCACCGCCCGGATCCGGTGGCCTCCTCCGTCCGCACTCCCACGTCCGATCATGTGGAGGTGGCGGGGATGATGGCGCCGTGACGAACATCAGTGACGACCATGTGAAGGTCCACTTCCGGATGGACATGGACGAAGACGGCTGGCCGCCGGCGAGCGTCGAGAGCCTGTGGGCCGTGGACCTCGGCGACGGCACCGTGCGGCTGGACAACACCCCGTGGTTCGTCCGTGGCGTCGCCGGCGACGACATCATCCGGGTTGAGATCGACGATGAGGGCATCCGCTGGGCTGGAGAGACGGTCCGAGCTTCGGAGAACTGCACGATCCGGCTGATCGTGCTCAAGGACGACGGATCAGCCGCAGCCCGGCAGAGCGGATGGTGTCCCACCGAGTGGTGTAACAGCGATCTCCGCATAGCCCCTGGTCATGGGGCGGCCATCGCGCAACTCTCCGAGTAGCGAAGCTCGTTGAGAGAGGTGACGCGATGGCCTTGTCCCAACATGACTTACTCCGGCTGATGGAGTCACTGCGTACGGCGGACGGAATCGAGTTGATCAGGGTCCTGGCCCAGCGGATCCTGCAGGAACTCATCGAGGCCGAGGCCACCGCCCACATCGGTGCGGAACCCGGTGAGCACACCGAGACTCGCACGACGATGCGCAACGGACACCGGGCGAAACTGCTGACCACGCAGGCCGGGGATCTGGACCTGGCCATACTTCCTCAAGCTCAAGCAGAACGCCGACGCCCGTGGAACCGTGCGCCTGCAATGCCCGGCGGCCGGACCGTCCCCTTCGGTGAACTGTCCACGCCGAGAACGCCTCCGCCCTACTCGACCGACCGCCTCGGGCCCGCCTCAGACCGTGATCAAACTGGCGGATCTCCGCTCCCGCGCCAGCCACGCCTCGGCTCGCCCGACCATCCAGCTCCCTGACAGAGAGTGGACGGACCCTCCCGGCAAGGAGGCGCTGCCCGCCGTCTGCAGGGCCTCCGCGATCAGCGTCCCCGCCGACGCGGCCGGAGACCTGAAGATCGCAAAGTTCCGACAGGACAGTCACTACCTCAGCCCCGCCTGGGACCGGATCTACAAGCCGATCCGCTCCCACAACGAGGGGCTCAACGGTCGTCTCAAGAGCGCCGACATGAACATCGGGAACCCCATGCACCGCCGAGCGCCCGGCCAGGTGGCCCAGACGATCCTCATCGCGATCATGGTGACAATCGGAAACTTGGACATCCTGGAAACCTGGCTCTACGAGCGCACTGGCAGCCGACTCTCCGACGCCGACTTCGAATCCGTTCCAGCTGCCCCAGATCATGACCTGGCGTGCATGCCCACCCCACTCGACATGGGGCGGCATCCGCCGGCCGATCTCTGATCGAGCAGCGTCACAGCCACACATCACGATCGCCAGCCCCGGGTGACCGGGGCCGGTCCGCATGCCTCGGCAACGGCCAGGCGTCTGCCCAGCAACCCGCCAGACCCGATACGCCGCCATCCACCACCCCGAACAGGCTTCGAACGACCCCCGAAACGACGAAGATCCCGCCCGATCTTTCGATCGGACGGGATCTCGTCAACGTCCTTGAGAGCTACTCAAGAACAGTCGTGTTGTGGACCTGAGGGGATTTGAACCCCTGACCCCCTCGATGCGAACGAGGTGCGCTACCAGTCTGCGCCACAGGCCCTTGCAACGAGTGAAACCTTAGCATCCCGATCGGGGTGCTTGGAAATCCGTTCCTCGCTGGTCGGGCGGGGCGGCGTTCCGAAGGTCCGGGCGCCTGCCCGGCCCGGTATCACTCGTTGGCGGCGCGGGGCCGGTCCTCGTCCTCGTACTGGTCGAAGAGCGGGGTGCGGCCGTGCTCGCGGGTGCGGCGCGGCGGGGTGGTGCGCTGCCGCGGCGGTTGCGGGGCGGCGGGAGTGGCCGGATCGGCCGTGGAGGAGCGGGCCGAACTCCAGGTCTCCGGGTCCGTGACATCGATGCCGCTCGTGGCGCGCGGGGCGACCGGCGCGGTGACGTACGTGGGAAGCGGCACCGGGACCGGGTCCCAGCTGTCACCGCGCCCGGGGCCCGGGTCGCGCTGCTGGTCCACCCACTCCGCGTGGTCGGTCTGCTCGACCAGGGCCCGGCGGCCCGCCTCCTGCGGCGAGACCGCGGGCGTCGGCTCGGGCCCGGGCCGTGCCGGGGCAGCCTCGTCCGGCTCCTCGGCGACGGCCGGCCGGCGCCGCACATGGGTCTCGCGCAGCCGCTGCGCAGCGACCTCCGCACGGCGCCTGTCCATCACGTACACGAAGCGGCGCCGCTCCTGGGCGCG
This sequence comes from Streptomyces sp. NPDC049887, assembly GCF_040656535.1. NCBI lineage: Bacteria > Bacillati > Actinomycetota > Actinomycetes > Kitasatosporales > Streptomycetaceae > Streptomyces > Streptomyces sp. NPDC049887. Next base: position 269,660 of record NZ_JBFAMM010000001.1, read on the forward strand.
CAGGTAGGCGATGTAGGTGCTGAGGAGGACGGCCGGAACCGCCGGCGCCCACAGGAGGCCCAGTCCGCCGACGGCCGCGACGATCGCGCCGACGGTGAAGGCCAGGAAGAGGAGAACGGTGGTGCGCCGGCGCCGGGCCAGGACCTTGGTGCGCCGTGCGCGTTCCGAGGCGGCGGTGCCGCTCGGCTTGGGCGCACGTTCCCTGCGCGCCCCGGCCGGGGCGGGCGGCACGTCCAGCCGCGCCTCGGTCCTGGCCGGGGGCGCGGCGAAGGCCCGTACGTCGACGGAACTCAGTCGGTCCGTCTCGGATTCCGGGTCGGCGTCGGTGGCGGGGTCGTCCTCGGTGGTGCGTTCACGCAGCTCCTTGGCGTACCGGCGCTCCATTCCCGCCCGTCCGGACAGCAGCCGGATGGCGGTGCTGAAGCGTTCCGTCGGACGGGCTTCGTTGAGCTCGTCCTGCCTGCGGAGCCACATCGGCACCAAGTAGGCGGCCCAGGCCCCGACGATGACTGCGTAGATGAGGCCGCTGCTGCTCACGCATCACACCGTAGAGGGATTCGCACGAGGGCATCGGCCAATTGGCCCGGTGTGTCGCACGATCTGGCTGATACCACTGACTTTTTTTGTGATTCTTCAGATCGCCGAGCGATCGAGCGGGGATAGAATTCGAACAGTTATTTTATTTCTCGTGTCGCGCGGGTCGTGCCTGGTGCCAGCGGCGCAGCAGCCCCCCGGGCACCTCCTCCGCCGTGAGCGCGAACACCAGATGGTCCCGCCAGGCGCCGTCGATGTGGAGATAGCGCGGGCGGAGCCCCTCCTCGCGGAATCCGAGTTTCTCCACCACCCTGCGGCTCGGCCCGTTCTCGGGGCGAATGCAGACCTCGATGCGGTGCAGCCCGACGCTTCCGAAGCAGTGGTCGACCGCCAGCGCCACGGCCGTGGGCATCACCCCTCGGCCCGCGACCTCTCGGTCGACCCAGTAGCCGACATGACCCGAGCACATCGAGCCCCAGGTGATGCCGGCGACGGTGAGCTGGCCGACCAGCACGCCCCGGAACTCGACCACGAACGGCAGCATCCGCCCGGCGTGGGCCTCGGCACGCAGATGGCGCACCATCTGGCGGTACGTGGGGCGCTGCGCGACCGGGCCACCCGGGGCCGGCGGCGGCATCGTCGCCTCCCAGGGGCGCAGCCAATCGCGGTTTCGCCGGTTCACTTCCCGCCACGCCCGCTGGTCACGCAGCTTTATCGGGCGGAGGGTGACATCACCGTCCGCCAGGACCACGGGCCACGAGTGAGCGTTCAGCGGGGACTCCCTGGGGAACCCGAGGGGCCCGCGGCGTCGGCCGGCCGCGGGTGGTCGCCGCCGTGAAGCTGGTCCACGGCGTGCGACAGCACTCGCGACAGCACGGCGAGCCCGTCGCGCACACCGCCCGCGGACCCGGGGAGATTGACGATCAGGGTGCGGTCCGCGACCCCGGCGAGGCCCCGGGACAGCGCCGCGGTGGGCACCTTCGCGAGACCGTGCGCGCGGATCGCCTCTGGGATGCCGGGGATCTCGTAGTCGAGGACCCGGGCCGTGGCGTCGGGGGTGCGGTCGGTGGGCGAGATCCCGGTGCCACCGGTGGTGAGGATGACGTCGTACGCCGAGGCCACGCCGTCGCGCAAGGCCGCTTCGACCGGGTCCCCGTCCGGAACGACCCGGGGGCCGTCGACCTGGAAACCCATCCCGGCGAGTCCTTCGGCGAGGAGCGGGCCGCCCTTGTCCTCGTAGACCCCAGCGGCGGCCCGGTTGGAGGCGGTCACAACGAGCGCGCGGCGCGGACGGTGCCCTGGTACGGCTCCCCCGGGCCCCGGGTGCCCGGCGTGGGCGTGACTGTGGACCTCACCGGCGCGCGGGGTCATCGCCGGGCCTCCTCACGGACCCAGTCGCCGGACTTCCCGCCGGTCTTCTCCTCGACCCGGACGTCGGTGATCACCGCCGCCTTGTCGACCGCCTTGACCATGTCGACGACGGTCAGCGCGGCCACGGACACGGCGGTCAGGGCCTCCATCTCCACGCCCGTGCGGTCGGTCGTCCGCACGGTGGCGAGGATCTCGACGGCGTCGTCGGCCACGGAGAGATCCAGCTTCACCCCCGACACCGCGAGCGGATGGCAGAGCGGGATCAGGTCCGGTGTGCGCTTCGCGCCCATGATTCCCGCGATCCGGGCGGTTGCGAGGGCGTCGCCCTTCGGTACCCCCTCGCCACGCAGCAACTCCACGACACGCGGTGAGACGAGGACCCGGCCGCTCGCACGGGCGGTGCGCGCGGTGACGTCCTTCTCCGAGACGTCGACCATACGGGCCGCGCCGGCCTCGTCGATGTGTGTGAGTCCTTGCTGCGCGCTCATGGCTGTGGCTCCCGGTCACTGTGTGGTGAGACACGCTACCGCCACGGCCGCGCGCTCATCCGAGCAGGACCACCTCCGTCTCCGTGCCCGGCTCGACGGAGGTCGTGTCCTCGGGGACGACGATGAGCGCGTTCGCCTGGGCGAGGGCCGCGATCAGATGCGACCCGCTGCCTCCGACGGGGGTGACGGTGCCCTTCTCCGCATCGTAGGCACCTCGCAGGAACTGCCGCTTCCCCTCCGGCGACGTCAACGCCTTGTCCGTGCGGAGCTCCGCGCGCACCTGGGGCCGCCGCACGTCCTGCAGACCCATCAGGGTGCGGATCGCTGGACGGACGAACAGCTCGAACGACACGTAGGAGGAGACGGGATTGCCCGGCAGGGCGAGCAGCGGCGTGTGATCGGGGCCGATGGAGCCGAAGCCCTGGGGCTTGCCCGGCTGCATGGCCAGCTTGCGGAAGTCGACCCCGCCGCCGGGCTCGTCCTCGTCGCCCACGGAGGAGAGCGCCTCCTTGACCACGTCGTACGCGCCGACGCTGACCCCGCCGGTGGTGACGATCAGATCGGCGCGGATGAGCTGGTCCTCGATGGTGGCGCGCAGTTCGTCGGCGTCGTCGGTGACCGCGCCCACGCGGTAGGCGATCGCCCCGGCGTCACGGGCGGCGGCGGTGAGCGCGAAGCTGTTCGAGTCGTAGATCCTGCCCTCGCCCAACTCCTCACCGGGCTGGACGAGTTCGCTGCCGGTGGACAGGACGACGACACGCGGGCGGGGGCGCACCCGGACGGCGCCGCGGCCGATCGCGGCCAGCAGACCGATCTGGGGAGGTCCGAGGACCGTGCCCTCGGTCAGGGCGAGGTCCCCCGCTCGGACGTCACTTCCGCGCTCGCGCACATGGGCGCGTGGCTCCACCGGCCGGTGGACCCGCACCTCGCCGGTCGCGCCCTCGGGGGCGGCGCCGGCCGGCCGCATGGCCGTGGCGGCCCCGCCGCCCGTGCCGCCGTCGGTCCACTCGACGGGGACGACGGCCTCGGCGCCGGGCGGGAGCGGGGCCCCGGTCATGATCCGGGCGGCCTGCCCGGGGCCGACGGTACGCGCCTCGTCACTGCCCGCGGCCACGTCCCCGATGACTGTCAGCACGGCGGGGAAGTCCTCGCTCGCACCCGCGACGTCGGCGACGCGGACCGCGTACCCGTCCATCGAGCTGTTGTCGAACGGGGGCAGCGCCACGGGGACGGTGACGTCCTCGACGAGCACGCAGCCCTGAGCGTCGGCCAACGGGAGGTCGATCGGGTCCAGCGGGTGCAGGGCACCGAGGATGTCCTCCAGATGGCCGTCCACCGACCACAGGGCCCGTCCGCCGCCGGGGCCGTCACCGGCCGGGCCGTCGGCGGCCGGGGTGGCGGGGCCTGAGCCGGGTGCTGCCGTGCTGCTCACGTGCTACATCTCCTCGGTGACGTAACGGCGAAGCCAGGCTCGGAAATCCGGGCCCAGGTCTTCACGTTCGCACGCGAGTCTGACAATGGCACGCAGGTAGTCGCCTCGGTCGCCGGTGTCGTAGCGGCGGCCCTTGAAGACGACGCCGTGCACGGGCCCGCCGATCTTCTCGTCGGCGGCGAGTATCTGCAGGGCGTCGGTGAGCTGGATCTCGCCACCCCGGCCCGGCTCGGTCTTGCGGAGTATCTCGAAGACGGCCGGGTCCAGGACGTAGCGGCCGATGATCGCGTAGTTGCTGGGCGCCTCGGCCGGGTCGGGCTTCTCGACCAGTCCCGTGACCCGGACGACGCCGTCCTCGCCGGTGGCCTCCACGGCCGCGCAGCCGTACAGGTGGATCTGGGAGGGCTCGACCTCCATCAGGGCGATCACGCTGCCGCCCTCGCGCTCCTGAATGTCGACCATTCGGGACAGCAGCGGGTCGCGCGGGTCGATCAGGTCGTCACCGAGGAGCACCGCGAAGGGCTGCTCGCCGACGTGCGGGGCGGCGCACAGGACGGCATGGCCGAGGCCCTTGGGGTCGCCCTGGCGCACGTAGTGCATGGTGGCGAGGTCGCTGGACTCCTGGACCTTGGCGAGGCGCTCCGCGTCGCCCTTGCGGCTCAGCGCCTCCTCCAGCTCGTAGTTGCGGTCGAAGTGGTCCTCCAGGGGGCGCTTGTTGCGCCCGGTGACCATGAGAACATCCGAGAGGCCGGCGCCGACCGCCTCCTCGACCACGTACTGGATCGCCGGCTTGTCGACGACAGGCAGCATCTCCTTGGGAGTGGCCTTCGTGGCCGGCAGGAACCGGGTGCCGAGACCTGCGGCGGGGATGACAGCCTTGCTGATCCGGGGGTGCGACTCGCTCATGCGGGCACCATATCCGGTACCTATGGGCGGAAGATTAGCCTCCGGTTAACTTTCTCCTCATACAGGCATATTGACAGTGGATTGCGAGGTTGCCGTGGACCCCGAGATGTCCCGAAAGGGCACGGTTCGGAGTGAACTGCTCGACGCACGACGCCTGCTGTCCCCTGAAGACGTCCGCGAGGCCTCACTGGTTCTCGCCCGGCACGCGCTGGAGCTCCCGGAGCTGGCCACCGCCCGCACCGTGGCCGCCTATGTCTCCGTGGGGCGCGAACCTGGCACCCGCGCGCTGCTCGACGCGCTGCGCACGCGGGGCGTGCGGGTGCTCCTGCCGGTGCTGCTGGACGACAACGATCTCGAGTGGGCCGTGTACGAAGGGCCCGACCGGCTGGTGCCGGCCCGTCGCGGACTGATGGAACCGGACGGTCCACTACTGGGTCACAAGGCCGTACTGAAGGCGGACACCGTCCTGCTGCCGGGACTCGCGGTGGACGAGCGGGGCATGCGGCTCGGCCGCGGCGGAGGCTCGTACGACCGGGTCCTCGCCCGACTGGAGGCCGCCGCGGCCCGGCCGGCCCTCGTCGTGCTCCTGTACGCGAACGAGGTGGTCGCGCGGGTCCCGGAGGAACCGCACGACCACCCCGTCCACGCCGTGGTGACCCCGGAGGGCGTCCGCCGCTTCGCGGCCCGGCCTACGGCCTGAGCGCCAGCGTGTCCTCCGTCGCCGCTTCGACCGCCCTGTCGCTGTAGGCCCAGTCGAGCAGTTCGCCCTTGGCCCACTTGTCGGTCTGGTCGGTGTAGTGCGCGCTGTAGGCGTGGCCAGAGGCACCCGTCAGATTGATCCAGCGGGACTTGTCCCAGTCGCCCACGTTGACGACCATCCGCATCGACGGGACCCAGATCACGTCGTAGCCGCCGGCCGCGTTCCAGCCGGTCGCGTTGACCGCCGCCTCGCCGCCGCCCAGGTTCCACGGGCCGCGGTTGAGCATCCGCTGCAGTATGCCGGGGCCCTCGGTGCCGAGCGTCTGGTTCTTCAGCGTCAGCTGGTGCAGCCTGCCCCAGCTCCAGCTGCCGACGTCCTTGCCGAGCTTGGCCGTCAGCTCCCAGCGGGCGTCCTTCATGGCCCGGGCGAGCAGTTCGTCACGGGTGGTCGTCGCATCGTCCTTGCGGGTCTTCGGCGCCTGCCACCACTCGCTGTCCTCGTCGTCGATCAGCCCGCGGACCACCTCGTACCAGCGGTCGCCGCCGTCCGGCTGGGCCGAGTCGGCGTCGCGCTGGCCGCACTCGCGCACCAGGGCGTTCAGGTCGTCGACCGGTCCGGTGCTGTCGGCCGGACGGACGTTGAGGCACTCCCCCCGCATCCGCAGCTCCTTGGGGAGCTTGTTACCGAAGGCCAGCTTGAGCACATGGCGCCAGACGGCGTTGAAGTAGGCCGCGGCCCCCGAGTCCGGCTCCTGGGTGTAGTCCCAGCCCTCCAGCAGCTTCTGCGCCTCGCGCACATACGGGTCCGAGACGTCGATCTTGAGCAGATGGGGCGTCAGCAGCTTGGCGATCTCGCTCTGGTTGTCCGTCTGCATCGTGCGCATGTCGTCGGTCGAGATCTTCCCGCCGTCCTTGATCTTCAACTCGATCAGGTCGTTGATCCGCTGGCTGCGGGAGCCGTAGCCGTAGTCCTTGGTGATCAGGTACGGGTACTTCTCCGCGTCCACGACGGCCTGGTTGGCGGTGACGATGTAGCCGCGCTTCGGGTTGTACTCGTACGGGAGCTCGTCGAAGGGGATGTACCCCTCCCAGCCGGAGGTCGGGTTCCAGCCCGGGGCCGGCATGGAGCCGTCGAAGCCCTCCGGGCGGACCGGGATGCGCCCCGGCGCCTGGTAGCCGATGTTGCCCTTGGTGTCCGCGTAGATCAGGTTCTGGGAGGGGACGTCGAAGTCCTTCGCCGCGGCGCGGAAGCCCTGGAAGTCCTTCGCCCGGTTCAGCTTGAAGACGGCGTCCATGGAATTGCCCGGGTCCAGCGCGGTCCAGCGCAGCGCCACCCCGAAGCCGTTGCCGCGGTCGGGCGCGGGGGTCCTGACCGGCGCCCGCTCGCCCACGCGTGCCAGCTCGGCGCTGCGGTCGGAGATCAGCGGACCGTGGTCGGTCTCCCGGACGGTGATCTTCTTGCTGCCGCCGCCGGCGACCCTGATGGTCTCCTCACGGACCTTGAACGGCTTGATCCGGCTGCCGGACGTCCAGCCCGTCTGGGAGACCTTCTCCAGGTAGAGGTCGGTGACGTCCGCCCCGAGGTTGGTGAAGCCCCAGGCGATGTCCTGGTTGTGGCCGATGACCACCCCCGGCATGCCGGAGAAGGTGTACCCGGCGACGTCGAAGGAGCACTTCTCCGAGACGGCACGGCAGTGCAGGCCCATCTGCGCCCAAAGGGACGGCAGCTGCGGCGCGAGGTGCGGGTCGTTGGCGAGCAGCGGCTTGTCGGTCGTCGTGTACTTCCCCGAGACGACCCAGGAGTTGGATCCGATGCCATTGCCGTTCGGACCGAGCAGCGCCGGGACCCGGTCGAGCACGTCGGAGAGGCCGGAGAGCTGCGTCTGCGCGCCCTGCCCCGCGCCGGAGCCGGCACCCGGGCCGCTGCCGGCGGTTCCGCCGCCCGTCGAGGGCGAGCCGGCGGAACCCGACGAGCCCGAGGAGCCCGCCGAGTCCGTCGAGGGCTCACCCTTCGGGTCCCACTTCTTGGCGTCGTCGTCCACGGCACCCGCCGTGACGACGGGCTGGTGCAGGTCGTACGGGTACTCCGGGTACAGCTGCTCGATCTGCTGCTCGCTCAGCCGGCTGGTCATCAGTGAGCGGTCGATCTCGTCCTGCATGTTGCCGCGCAGGTCCCAGGCCATCGCCTTCAGCCAGGCCACCGAGTCGACCGGCGTCCACTTCTCCGGCTTGTAGTCGTTGGTGAGCCCCAGGGCGACGTACTCGAGGGAGAGGTCGCCGTTGTCACGGTCCGCCAGATAGGCGTTTACGCCGTCGGCGTACGCCTGGAGGTACTTCTTGGTCGCGGGCGAGAGCTTCTCGTCGAACTCCTGCTGCGCCACCCGGTGCCAGCCGAGGGTGCGCAGGAAGGCGTCGGTCTCGACCTGCCCCGCGCCGAACATCTCGGACAGCCGGCCCGCGGTGACGTGGCGGCGTACGTCCATCTCCCAGAAGCGGTCCTGCGCGTGCACGTACCCCTGCGCGCGGAACAGGTCCTCGTCGGTGCTCGCGTAGAGCTGCGGGATGCCGTTCGCGTCCCGCTTGACGTCGACCGGGGCGGTCAGGCCCTTGAGCTTGATCGTCCCGGTGGTCTGCGGGAAGGAGGCACGCACGGTGCTGACGCCCCAGTACGCACCGCCGACGACACCCGCGACCAGCGCCAGGGCCAGGGCGAGCACGATGAGACGGCCGCGACGGCCCCTCCTCCTGGCTGGCTTCTCGGCGGAGGAGGCGGTTGTGTTGGAGGGCATCGCTGTCCTTCGAGGGCAGTGTGGTCCTGGGAGTGCTGGAGCAACCATAGGCGCAGCGATCGACGGGCCCGGACGCGGTATCAGTAACGCGACGCCGACCGGCAGTCATTCGAACTCACTGGCGATTACCGGAGGGAAGCCGTCATGAGAGCGTCAAGAACTCGTTAAAGATTAGGTAAGGTAACGAAGTGTCGCTTGCCGGGGGAACGATCCGGCGACAAGCGCGAAGGGAAGGATCGGCCGCTGACTGTCCACCAGCTCAATGCACTCCTGCTCATCTGCTCGCTCGTTCTGCTCATCGCCGTCGCGGCGGTGCGTATCTCCTCCCGGAGCGGGCTCCCCAGCCTGCTGCTGTATCTGGGCATCGGGGTCGCGATAGGACAGGACGGCATCTTCAACGTCAAGTTCGACAACGCCGGACTTACGCAGGTGATCGGCTATGCCGCACTCGTGGTGATCCTGGCCGAGGGCGGCCTGGGCACCAAGTGGAAGGAGATCAAACCGGCCCTGCCCGCGGCGGCCATGCTGTCGACCGTCGGCATCGCCGTGAGCGTGGGAGTCACCGCGGCCGGAGCGCACTACCTGGTCGGACTGGAATGGCAGCAGGCCGTCATCATCGGAGCGGTCGTCTCCTCGACGGACGCCGCCGCCGTCTTCTCCGTGCTGCGCAGGGTTCCCCTCCCCTCCCGCATCACCGGCGTCCTGGAGGCCGAGTCCGGCTTCAACGACGCCCCCGTCGTCATCCTCGTCATCGCGCTCTCCACCACGGAACCTGTCGAGGAGTGGTACATCCTCGTCGGAACGATCCTGCTGGAACTGGCGATCGGCGCCGCCATCGGCCTCGCGGTCGGCTGGCTCGGCGCGTACGGGCTGCGCCACGTCGCCCTGCCCGCCTCCGGCCTGTACCCGATCGCCGTCATGGCCATCGCGGTGACGGCGTACGCCATCGGCGCCCTCGTCCACGGCAGCGGCTTCCTGGCCGTCTACCTCGCGGCGATGGTGCTCGGGAACTCCAAGCTCCCCCACTGGCCGGCCACCCGCGGATTCGCCGACGGGCTCGGCTGGATCGCCCAGATCGGTATGTTCGTCCTCCTCGGACTGCTCGTCACCCCGCACGAGCTCGTGCGCGACTTCTGGCCCGCGGTGGTCATCGGACTGGTGCTGACGATGGCGGCACGGCCGCTGTCGGTCGTCGTCAGCCTGCTGCCGTTCCGCATCCCGTGGCGGGAGAGGGCCCTGATGTCATGGGCCGGTCTGCGCGGCGCCGTGCCCATCATCCTGGCGACCATCCCGCTGGTGTCCGGGATCGAGGGCAGCAAGCGGATCTTCAACATCGTCTTTGTGCTTGTCGTCGTCTACACCCTGGTCCAGGGCCCGACGCTGCCCTGGGTGGCGAAGTCGCTGAATCTCGGCAACGGCGCGGAGGCCGCGGACCTGGGAATCGAGTCGGCGCCGCTGGAGCGGCTGCGCGGCCATCTGCTGTCGGTCGCGATCCCGGAGAAGTCCCGGATGCACGGCGTCGAGGTCGGCGAACTACGGCTGCCCGCCGGCGCCGCCGTCACGCTCGTGGTCCGCGAGAGCAGGAGCTTCGTGCCGAGCCCCACGACGGTGTTGCGGCGCGGCGACGAACTACTGGTGGTGGCCACCGATCCGGTGCGGGACGCGGCGGAGGCACGCCTGCGGGCCGTGGGCCAGGGCGGAAAACTGGCCGGCTGGCTGGGGACGGGCGGCTAGCCGGCCGGGGGTTCCGCCCCTGGAGGCCCGGTGCGGCGCTCGGGAGGCGGGGCGGGCGGCGGGCGCGGCACGCGTCCGACGGGCGCGGCGCCCGACCGGTGCCCCGGACGCGCGGTTGATGGGCGCGGGCCGGCGGGCGGGGGTCGGGGGCGAGGCGGGCAGCGGGCGCACGGCAGCGGCACGGGCACGAGCCCCGGGCGCAGGCGGGACGGCACCGGCACGAGCCCCGGGCGCAGGCGGGGGCGGGGCAGGAACGGCTGCACGGGGGTGGTCACCCTTTCATGCCGGCACCTGACGGAGATCCCGGCACACACGTGGAGGTGTCCTGCCGACCAATCCCAGGTGGCGATCCCTTGCGTCGGCGCATTCCGAGGCCAGGACACCTCCGGCCCCTGTAGCATGAAGGCACACTGATCGACCAACTCTGCCTGACGCAGAGCTGGCGCGACCGTATGGCGGCCGAGCGACTCCCTGCACTGGGGCCCGGTATCTACCGCAGTTCCGCGCAAGAGGACAGCTCTCGGCGATCCCCGGCACCCCGGGAGAGCGCTACCAGGCGGCAGAAAGGCAAGGGCCGTGGAGTCCACGGTCACTTCTGGCACGTCCACCGGCACGCCTTCGAGCACTCCCCCCGCACCGTCTTCCGGCACGGCTTCGTCCACGAACCCGGTCACGTCGGACACGGCTTCGCCCGCGGCTGCCTCCCCGTCCTCGCGCAGGCAGCCGCCCTCCGACGCGCCGTCCGGCGGCCGGCGCCCCGGCTACGGACAGCTGCTCCGCACTCCCGGTGCGTGGACGTTCCTGCTGCCCGGGTTCGCCGCCCGGCAGCCGTTCGCGATGCTGACGATCAGCATCGTCCTCCTCGTCCAGCACACCACCGGTTCGTACGGCACCGCGGGCGCCGTCGCCGCCGTCACCGGTGTCTCCATGGCGCTCTTCGCCCCGCAGAGCGGCAAGCTCGCCGACCGCTTCGGCCAGCGGGCAGTCCTGGTCCCGGGTGTGCTGGTGCACACCGCGGCCGGCGGCACGCTGACCGCGCTGGCGCTCGCGGGCGCCCCCCTGTGGGCGCTCTTCGCCGCCGCTGTGCCGACCGGCGCCTCGGTTCCGCAGGTCGGACCGATGGTGCGGGCCCGCTGGGCGGCGAAGCTGGGCGGGGCGCGGCTGATGCCCACGGCCGCGGCGTTCGAGTCCGTCACCGATGAGTTCACCTTCGTCGTCGGACCGGTACTGGCCACCGCCCTGTGCACCGGCGTCCACCCGGCGGCCGGTCTCGTCGCCGAGGCCGGACTGACCCTGGCCGGAGGTCTGCTGTTCGCCGCCCAGCGCCGTACGCAGCCGCCCTTCGGCACCTCCGTGACCGGTGGGCCGGCCGTCCGGACGTCGGCCCTGTCGGTGCCCGGCGTACGGGTCCTGGCGATCGCCTTCCTCGGCATCGGTTCGGTGTTCGGCGGCATGCAGGTCTCGCTCACCGCGTTCACCGAGGAGATCGGGCAGCCCGGTATGAACGGTCTGCTCTACGGACTCTTCGCCGCGGGGAACATGCTCGCGGGCATCGCCGTCGGCGCGATCGCCTGGAAGTCCGGTCCACGTCGCCGCATGGTCGTGGGCTACGCGGGTCTGGCGCTCGCCGCGTCGCTGCTCTGGACGGCCCACTCCGCCGTGCTGCTGGGCGGGCTGGGACTGGTCGTCGGAGTGTTCATCGCACCCGCGCTGATCAGCGGATTCACACTCGTCGAACCGCTGGTCCCGGCGTCGGCCCGGACGGAGGCATTCACCTGGCTGACCGGGTCGGTGGCGCTCGGCCAGGCGGCCGCGGTGACGGTCGCCGGCCGACTCGCCGACGCCCACGGCGCGACCGCCGGATTCCTCGTGCCGCTGGTGGGCACGGTTTTGGCCCTGGCCACCCTGGTGGCGCTGCGGTCGCGCCTCGCGCCGCGCCCGCACAGCCGTACGGTCGCACGTGGTGTCGGTCACCGAGTGCCCGTGACGGTGGACTGAGACGAGGGAATGCGTCACTATGGACCGTCGTTAGCACTCATTGAGTGAGAGTGCCAGGAGGAAGACAAGTGCCGACGTACCAGTACCAGTGCACCGAGTGCGGCGAGGGCCTCGAGGCGGTGCAGAAGTTCACCGACGACGCCCTGACCGTGTGCCCCGGCTGCCAGGGACGCCTCAAGAAGGTGTTCTCGGCCGTCGGCATCGTCTTCAAGGGCTCCGGCTTCTACCGCAACGACAGCCGCGGCTCCTCGTCGGGCAGCACGCCGTCGTCCTCGTCGGCGAAGTCCGCGTCGTCCTCGGCGTCCTCGTCCCCCTCGGGTTCCTCGTCGTCGTCGGACTCCAAGGCGTCCGCGGGCTCCGCCAGCCCCTCCGGATCGTCGGCTTCGTCCGGCAGCACGACGGCCGCCTGACCCCAGAGATCTCGCAGGGTCCCCACCGCCTTCGGGCGGTGGGGACCCTTCGCATGTGCGGCGGGCGTGGTGCTCGGTGGGTTCGGCGGGCGGGGGCGTCGTGGGAGTCGTTGCGCGGGCGCGCTCACCGGGTGGTGGCGGGCGGGGTGGCTCGGTCGACGGGTTCGCCGGGCCGCCACGGATGGCCGGTCGACGGGTTGACCGGGCCGCGGCGGAGGCCGGTGGGAGGGTTCACCGGGTGGCGAGGGGTGGCCGGTGGGCGGATACCGGCCCGTGTTCGAGCGCGGCTACTGTGACGGCCATGGCCAACGCAGAGAGCGCACAGCGCGCGGAGATCGGCGTCATCGGCGGCTCGGGTTTCTACTCGTTCCTGGAGAACGTGACCGAGGCGGAGATCGCGACGCCGTACGGCAGCCCGAGTGATTCCCTGTTCTTCGGCGAGATCGCGGGCAGGAAGGTCGCCTTCCTGCCCCGGCACGGCCGCAGCCACCGCCTCCCACCGCACCGCATCAACTACCGCGCCAACCTGTGGGCCCTGCGTTCCGTGGGCGTTCGCCAGGTCCTGGGGCCGTGCGCCGTCGGCGGCCTGCGGCCGGAGTACGGCCCCGGGACCCTGCTGGTCCCCGACCAGTTGGTGGACCGGACCAAGTCCCGGGCCGACACGTACTTCGACGGCGAGCCGCTGACGAACGGCGAGGTGCCCAACGTCGTCCATGTGTCACTCGCCGACCCCTACTGCCCTGCGGGCCGGGCAGCCGCGCTGTCCGCGGCGCGCGGCCGCGACTGGGAACCGGTCGACGGCGGAACGCTCGTCGTGGTCGAGGGGCCGCGCTTCGGCACCCGCGCCGAGTCCCGCTGGCACGCGGCCATGGGCTGGTCGGTGGTCGGCATGACCGGGCACCCCGAGGCGGCGCTCGCCCGTGAGCTGGAGCTCTGCTACACGTCCATGAACCTGGTGACGGACCTCGACGCCGGGGCCGAGAGCGGCGAGGGCGTCTCGCACGAGGAAGTCCTGGAGGTCTTCGCCGCGAACGTCGACCGGCTGAGGGACGTCCTGTTCGACGCGGTGGCCGGACTGCCGGCGCTCGGGGAGCGCGACTGCCTCTGCAAGAGCGCGCTGAACGGCCTGAAGACGGGCATAACTCTGCCGTAGTGCGCGCTGCCGTCATGCGCGCTCGCTGCCGAAGTGCGGGACGGACGCCACGGAGTGCTGGCGGGTTCGGGGTGGTGCCCGAGTCACCGTCACCTGCGGGGGTGAGGGCGTTTTCCACACTCCTCAAGTCGTCCACAGGCCGGAGCGGGCCGCAGCGTGAAGGGGGATCGTGAGGGGCGTCGGGCGTACCTCGCCCGCGTCACTGTCCTCGCACACGACAGGCGGTCACCACCATGACGCTGCTCTCCGCGCCCTCCCCCCACAGCCACGTACCTACCGGCCCTGCCGCGCCCTCCGGCCACTCTGACTCCCCGGGCTTTCCGGACTCCTGGGGCCTTCCGGGCTCCTGGCGGCCATCACGCTCCACAGGAGCCGGTGGCCCCTCGGCGGCGCGGGGGCCGGGGCTGCCCCCGGCCCCCGCGCCGGAACCCTGCGGGGTGCCCTCCTTCGCCCCCTTGAGGGTGCCGGACGGACGGCCGTGGCAACGGACGCGGTTGAGAAGGGTGCTGCGACGAAGGCGACGGGCAGTGGCCGCCGGTCTGGCCGTCACCGCCGCCGCGCTGGCGGCCTGGCTGCCGCGGGCGCAGCCCGGTCCGGACACGCCGCGCGAGCCGGCCGCGTTACCGCGGCACGCCCGGCACTCCCAGGGACCGCCACCACCCTCGACTCCGGTGGGCCCGTCGCAAGGCGCTTCGGCTCGGTCGGCGGAGATCGTGTCCGCTCCGGTGCGCATCGCGGACGCGGAGACCGTCCGACTGCTGGAACCGGGCGACCGCGTGGACGTGATCGCGACACCCGTGGCGCCGGCGGGCACGGCGCCGGGCCGAGGGACGGGCGTCGGCGGCGCGTCGCGCACCGGCCCCGACGCACGCGTCATCGTGACGGGCGCCCGGGTGGCGGAGGTGCCACAGGCGGCGGCAGGCGTCCGGGACGGCGGTGCGCTGATCGTCCTGGCGGTGCCGCGACCCGTCGCCACGGCGCTGGCCGGCGCGGGCGCCACCTCACGGCTGGCGGTGACACTGTGCTGAGCCCCGCCCGTGAGCACGGGACGTCCGTTCGCCCGCCGGCAGGGTCCCTCCGTCAGAGGTGGTGCGGGGGCTTCTCGTCGAGGAAGCGAGCGAGGTCCGCGGCGCTGTCACCGCTCGCCGGAGACCGCTCGCCCCACCCGCGGTCCGTGTCGTCCGAGGACTGCTGGTCCAGCGGGTCGTCGAAGATCAGACCCGGCTTGGGAAGGGGCTGCGGCCGGGACTCCTCCGCGTCGCGCGGTCCGGTGGCGGGGGCGGTGCTCATGGAACAAGCGTACGCGGGCGCCGGCCGGCACCTCGCTGCCCCTGACCGCGCCGCCCGGCCGGCGAAGGGGCGGGCCCGGCCGGCGGACACGGCGCCGCCCCCGGGCGCGACGACGACCGTGGTGCCGCTGGGCGCGCCCTCACCGCCGAGCCGGGCGTGGCCGACCCGGCCCGAGGAGCGGACCGGGGCCGCGGAACAACGGGACCGGCCGACGGTGTCGTGCGGGATGCGGATCCGGTGCCTTCTGCTGTGCTGGTTCCATGACCTCCTCGACCCCTCCTTCCGCTTCCCGCGGGCACGTCGGCTTCGGGGCGATGCGCCGCATGCACGCCCGGCGCCGGGACGAGGTGCATCGCACGGCGACTCCGCTGGAGCTCTTCTTCGACCTCTGCTTCGTCGTCGCGGTGGGGCAGGCCGGGCTGCAGCTGGTGCACGCGATCGCGGAGAACCACGTCGCCGACGGAGTCGTCGGCTATCTGTACGTCTTCTTCGGCATCTGGTGGGCCTGGATGAACTTCACCTGGTTCGCCTCCGCCTACGACTGCGACGACGTGCCGTACCGGATCGCGACGATGATCGCGATCTGCGGGGTACTGATCTACGCGGCCGGAGTACCGAGGGCGTTCGCCGACAACGACTGGACGATCACCGTCATCGGGTACGTGGTGATGCGGGTCGCGCTGACCGCGCAGTGGCTCCGCGCCGCCGCGTCCGAGGACCGGGGGCCCGCGCGCAGAACCGCGCTCATCTACGCCTGCGGTGTGGCCCTGTGCCAGCTCGGCTGGATCACCCTGCTCATCGCACCCGCGGACTGGAGACGCTGGCTCTTCCTCATCCTCGCGGCGGCCGAGTTGCTGGTGCCGGTCGTGGCCGAGAGTCGCCACCAGACGCCCTGGCACCCGCACCACATCGCCGAGCGCTACGGCCTGTTCACGATCATCGTGCTCGGCGAGACGATGTTCGCGACCACGGTGGCGGTCCAGTCGGCACTGGGGGACGTCAAGGAGTTCTCCGAGCTGGCGCCCATCGCGGGGGGCGGCGTCCTGATCATCTTCTCGGCCTGGTGGATCTACTTCGCGGTGCCCGCCCACGAACGCCTCAAGAGCAACCGGGAATCCATTCCATGGGGTTACGGCCATTTCCTGATCTTCGCCTCGGCCGCCGCGATCGGGGCGGGCCTGGAGGTCGCCGTCGAGCAGTCCATCGGCAAGGCGCACATCCCGACGCCGACCGCCTCGGCCGCCGTGACCGTGCCGACGGCGGTCTACCTGTTGACGGTGTGGTTCCTGCACGCCCGGCACTTCAAGGAGACACTGGCCCAGCAACTGGTCCTCCCGGTCGCCGTCCCCGCGGTCCTCCTCTGCACTCTCGCCGGCCACTGGGCCGTCCTCGCGGCGGGACTGGTGGCCGCGGCCACGGTCGCGACGGGCGTCGCCCTGGCGAACCGCACCCCCGAGGCGAAGCGGTCCTCCGGCACTCCCCCGTCGGGGGTGTGACGACTCCCCGCCGACCGGAGCCCGGTGAAACCGCTGCCCGCGGCCCGCTGCCCTCACGCCGCGGCGATGGTGCCCGGGCAGTGACGCCACGGCCTGAGCGAGGCCACGGCAGCGCCGAGGCCGTCTTACCGCCGGCGGCCGCGTGGTACGCAGAAGTCATGGGACTCAATGACGCATTGACCGATGTGAGCGGCATCAGGGTCGGCCATGCCCGGCTCGGCGGTGAGGGCGCGCTCAGCGGCACCACGGTCGTCCTCGCGCCCGAGGGCGGCGCCGTGGCCGCGGTGGACGTCCGAGGCGGGGGCCCCGGCACCCGGGAGACCGACGCCCTCGACCCCCGCAATCTCGTCCAGCGCATCGAGGCGATCGTGCTGACCGGAGGCAGCGCCTTCGGCCTGGACTCGGCATCAGGCGTGATGGCGTGGCTGGAGGAGCGGGGCCGCGGGGTGCCGGCAGGCCGGGAACCCGGGCAGGTCGTGCCGGTCGTTCCCGCGGCGTGCGTCTTCGACCTCGGACGCGGCGGCGACTGGCGGGCGAGGCCGGACGCGTCGACGGGGCGCGCCGCGGTGGAGGCCGCGGCGCGCACGGAGTCCGGTGCGCCCGTTCAGGAGGGCTCTGTCGGTGCGGGCACCGGCGCGGTGGTGGGCCGGATCAAGGGAGGTGTGGGCACCGCTGGCACGGTGCTGGGTGACGGTACGACGGTCGCCGCGCTGGTGGTGGCCAACGCGGCGGGCTCCGCACTCGACCCGGACACCGGCGTGCTCTACGGGCGCCACTTCTTCGGCGCGAGGCCGGTGCCACCCGCACCGGAGGTCCACGCGGCGGCGCTGCACCGGCTGGCCCGGGCGTCCGAGCACAACGGGGCGCCTCCGCTGAACACGACCCTCGCCGTCGTCGCCACCGACGCCGACCTCACCCGTGCCCAGGCGCACAAGCTCGCCGGCACCGCGCACGACGGCATCGCGCGCGCCGTGCGGCCCGTCCATCTCCTCAACGACGGGGACACCGTCTTCGCCCTCGCCACCGGTACACGCCCGCTCGAAGGCCATCCGCTCGCCCTCAACGCGGTGCTCGCCGCCGGCGCGGACGTCGTGACGCGTGCGGTCGTCCGGGCGGTGCTGGCTGCCGAGAGCGTGCACGGACCGGGAGGGGACTTCCCCTCGTACACCGAGCTGTACGGGGGGCGGCACGCGGGCCGGGAGGGCGGCGCTGTTCCCAGCCCCGGGAGCACGGACTGACGCGCGGCGCACGGGAGTTGAGGGGGCGCGCGGATGCGGCGGAACTTCGGTGGGTGCGCCGTTCGTTTTCCCGAACCCGGGACGCGATGTCAGACCCAGGGACTACGTTAAGCAGTCATCAAGTGACGTGTGGCGACGGCCTGGAGATCCGGGAGATCCACCTTGAACGATCCGTACGAGACAACCGAGACGCACCTCGAGCGACTCCTGGGTCGGGCTCTCAATTCCTTCGACCTTCCCGACAGCGTGGTGGAGCGGCTCGACTCGGCTCTGGCCCATGACAGTTCGCTGCACTCCTCGCACCACAGCGCGGCCCTGGACCGTTCGACCTACCGGCACGCCTACCTCCTGGCCGACGGCTCCTCCCTCACGTTGTGGGAGCTGGTGCACAGCACCGGCCGTGACGGCGCCCGGCGGCACGAGCTGTACGCGGAGGAGGGAGAGGCCCGACTCGCGGCCTCCCGGCTGCGTCCTGACCGCGGACGGCGGCCCGGCGCGGGCGGTGCGGACGGCGGAGAGACCGATGAACTCGCCGCGATATTCGGCGCGGCGCCCGAGGGCGCCGACCAGGACGGCACGGACGGGAAGCCGGTCCACCGTCTCGACGCCGATCTGGAGCTGCTGGGCCGCCTGCTGGCCACCCCGCCGATGCCCCCGGCACGCACCTACGTGCCCGACGACTCCGCGGACCATGCCCGGCGGCTGCTGCGCCGGGCCGAGAACCCGGACCGGCCCGGCGAGGAGACGGCCGGCCTGCTGCGTGCCGCTTTCGCGCACCACATCGGGCAGGCGTTCGGCCGGCAGTGCTCGGCCGATGTGCGGGACGCCGTCTTCACGCTCTACGAGCACGCCTTCCTGCTGCTCGACGGCACGGAACTGAGCCTGTGGGAGGTGGAGCACACAGCCACGCCCGACGGTCGCCACATGTGCGAGGTCTACGCGGACGAGCGCACCGCACGCGAGGCCATGGAGTTCCGCGCCCGGGTGCGCTGACCGGTCCCCCCGTACGGGTCACCCCGGATCAGCGGACGACGCCTCACGGCCCCCTATGGCCGGTCGTGCCGCCGCGGGACCCGCAGGCCGACCGCTGGACCACGAGCCGGTCCCGCGGCACCAGGGCCACCACAGCACCCTGCGAGAAGGGGCGCGGCTGATGGAACCCTGGACCGCGGGCCTGACGTCGTGAGCCCGACGTCGTAGGCCGGACGTCTTGGGCCGGACATCTTGGACCGGCGTCTTGGACCGCGGCTCCGGGACCGAAGGTCGGGAGACCACGGCGCGGTGCTCAGACCGCCGCGACGACCTGGGGTTCGTCGAGCGCGGCCGTCGGCCGGACCGACGCATCGGAGGTCTTCCGCAACCCCTTCAGCAGGATGACCAGGGCCGCGCTGATCACCGTGCCGGCGAGGATGGCCAGCAGGTAGAGGGCCGCGTTGCCGATCAGCGGTACGACGAAGATTCCGCCGTGCGGGGCCCGTAGCGTGCACTCGAAGGCCATCGACAGGGCTCCGGTGACGGCGCCGCCCACCATGGCCGACGGAATCACCCGTAGCGGATCGGCCGCGGCGAACGGGATCGCGCCCTCCGTGATGAACGAAGCGCCCAGCACCCAGGCCGCCTTGCCGTTCTCGCGCTCGGCCTTGGTGAAGAGCCGGCCGCGGACCGTCGTGGCCAGCGCCATCGCGAGCGGGGGCACCATGCCCGCCGCCATCACGGCCGCCATGACCTTCAGCGAGCCCTCGGTCGGGCTGGCCAGGCCGCCGACCGCGAAGGTGTACGCGACCTTGTTGAGCGGTCCGCCCAGGTCGAAGCACATCATCAGGCCGAGGATCGCGCCGAGGATGACGGCGTTCGCGCCGCTGAGGCCGTTCAACCAGTCGGTGAGGGCCTTCTGGAGCGAGGCGAGCGGCTTGCCGACCACCAGGAACATCAGGAAGCCGACGATCGCCGAGGAGAGCAGCGGGATCACGACCACGGGCATGATGCCGCGCAGCACCGCAGGCACTCTGACCTTCTGGATCGCGAGTACCACGGCACCGGCCAGGAGTCCCGCCACCAGACCGCCGAGGAAGCCCGCCTTGATGGTGATGGCGATCGCGCCGCCGACGAAGCCCGGGACGAGTCCGGGTCGGTCGGCCATACCGTAGGCGATGTATCCGGCGAGGACGGGGATCAGGAAGCTGAACGCCAGTCCGCCGATCTGGAAGAGGAGCGCGGCCCAGCTGGACTGGTCGTTCCAGACGAAGGAGTCGGCGACGGACTTGGCGCCGGCGATCTCGTAGCCGCCGATGGCGAAGCCGAGCGCGATCAGAAGACCGCCGGCGGCAACGAACGGGATCATGTAACTGACGCCGGACATCAGCCACTTGCGGAGCTTGGTTCCGTAGCCCTCGCCCGGCTCCCCGGCTCCCTCGACGGGCGTCGGCCGGGCCCCGGTCGTCACCTCGCCGCGGGCGGCCTTGTCCCGGGCCTCGGCGACGAGTTCGGCGGCGCGGTTGATACCGGCCTTCACCCCGACGTCCACGACGGGCTTGCCGTCGAAGCGCTCCTTGTCCCGCACGGGCACGTCGTGCGCGAAGATCACGGCATCGGCCGCGGCGACGACGTCGGGGTCCAGCCTGGCGAACCCGGCGGAGCCCTGGGTCTCGACGGAGACCTCGGCCCCCGCCTCCCGGCCGGCCCGTTCGATGGCCTCCGCGGCCATGTAGGTGTGCGCGATGCCGGTCGGGCAGGAGGTGACGGCGACGATCCGGAAGGGCGGGGCCATGGGCTCTCCACCGGCCTGCCCGGCCCCGGCCTCCACAGCCTCGGTCTGCGCCGGCCCGGTCCCCACAGCCTCGGTCCCCACCGCACCGGTCACGGGCCCGGTTCCCACCGCACCGGTCCGCACGGGCCCGGTCTGCGCCGGCCCGTCGGTTCCGGCCGCGTCCGAGACGGACGCGGCGTCTCCGGCACCGGCAGACACGGACCCCTCGGGCGCACGCTCGGCGGGCTCGTGCTCCGCCGACAGTGCCGCCCCCGCACCCGCGGGAGTCGCCACGGCCGCGGTCGACGCCGGTTCACCGCCCGGTGACGGCATCTGCTCCTCGGCCACCGTCTCCGCAGCGCCCGCCGCAGTCGCGGCCGCGCCCGCAGACGCGTCCGGGCCTGCGGCCGTCCCGATCGCGGACGGCTCGACGTCCCCGCGGACCAGCGCCGCCGCGGTCGTCGCCGAAACGGTCCCGCGCAGGGCGGTGGTGAACCCGGTGTCCATCAGCCGCCGGGCGAGGGCCGAGAGAATGGTCAGGTGCGCGTCGTCGGCGCCCGCCGGGGCGGCTATGAGGAAGACGAGGTCCGCGGGCCCGTCCGGCGCGCCGAAGTCGATGCCCTCGGAAGCCCGCCCGAAGGCCAGGGTGGGCTCGGTGACATGTGTGCTGCGGCAGTGCGGTATGCCGATGCCGCCGTCCAGCCCCGTGGGCATCTGGGCCTCGCGTGCGGCCACATCGGCCAGGAAGCCGTCGAGGTCGGTGACGCGCCCGAGCGCGACCATGCGCTGGGCTAGCGAGCGGGCCGCCTCTTCCTTGGAGGCGGCGGCCAGGTCGAGGTCGACCAGGTCCGCGGTGATCATGTCGCTCATCGCGGGCTCCCTTGCTGGGTGAGTGCGCGGTCCAGGGGGACGTCCGCGGTCACCAGGACCGCGGTGGGATCGAGATCGGACGGCGTGGGCATGACGCTGCCCGGAAGCTGGACCGCCGCCGCGCCGTGGGCGACGGCGGCGGTGAGGGCGCCCACGCCGTCGCCGCCCGCGGCCAGGAATCCGGCCAGGGACGCGTCGCCGGCCCCTACGTCGCTGCGGACGGCGGCAACGGATGCGGCTCCGTAGAAGGTTCCGGCGTCGGAGACGAGCAGTTGCCCGTCCGCTCCGAGACTGGCCAGCACCACGCCCGCACCCAGGGCGCGCAGCTCCTCCGCCGCCTTCACGGCGTCGCCGACGGTGGCCAGGGGACGGCCGACGGCCTCGGCGAGCTCTGCGGCGTTCGGCTTGACGACGTCGGGCCGCGCGGAGAGGGCAGCCGTCAGAGAGGGCCCGGACGTGTCCAGTGCGACACGAGCCCCCGACTCATGCGCACCAGTGACGAGTTCGGCGTACCAGGAGGGTGTCAGTCCCCGCGGCAGGCTGCCGCAGCAGGCGATCCAGTCGGCGGTGCGGGACTGCGCGGCGACCGCCGCGAGCAGTTCCCGCGACTCGTCCGGGCTGAGCTCGGGGCCGGGAGCGTTGATCTTCGTCAGAGTGCCGTCGGACTCGGCGAGCGCGATGTTCGAGCGGGTCACCCCGGCGATGGGGACGGGCGCGGTCTCGATGCCCTGCCCGGCCAGCAGTTGCGCGACGAGCGCTCCGGGGGCCCCGCCGAGCGGCAGGACGGCGACGGTGCGGTTTCCGGCCGCCGCGACCGCCCGGGACACGTTGACGCCCTTGCCGCCGGGGTCCATGCGTTCACCGGTGGCCCGCAGCACGCTGCCGCGCTCCAGTCCGGGGATCTCGTACGTCCGGTCCAGCGAGGGGTTCGGGGTGACGGTGAGAATCATGTACGTACCACTTCCGTGCCCGCGGCCCCGACGGCCGCGGCTTCCTCGGGGCTGAGCCCGCTGTCCGTGATGAGCAGGTCGACGTCGGCGAGGTCGGCGAAGCGGGCGAAGTGTTCCTCGCCGTACTTCGCGGAGTCCGCGAGAAGCACGACGCGGCGCGCCGCCGCGACGAGGGCCCGCTTGACCGCGGCCTCGGCGAGGTCGGGCGTGGTGAGTCCGCAGGCCGCGGAGAAGCCGTTCGTTCCGAGGAAGACCACGTCGGCGCGGATCTCCCCGTACGCCCGCAGCGCCCAGGCGTCGACGGCGGCACGGGTGCGGTGCCGGACGCGGCCGCCGACGAGGTGCAGGTCGATGCCGGGGTGGTCGGCGAGCCGGGCGGCGGCGGGCAGGGCGTGGGTGACGACGGTCAGCGAGCACTCCAGCGGGAACGCGGCGGCCAGTCGCGCCACCGTGGAGCCGGCGTCGAGGATGACGCTGCCGTCCTCGGGAAGCTCGGAGAGCGCCGCCCGGGCTATGCGGTCCTTCTCGTCGGCTGCGGTTGACTCGCGCTCGGCGAGGTCCGGCTCGAAGTCGAGCCGGCCGGCCGGGATGGCACCACCGTGCACCCTGCGCACCAGTCCGGCCCGGTCGAGCGCCTTCAGGTCGCGCCGGATGGTCTCGGCGGTGACCTGGAACTCGTCGGCGAGCGAGAGCACCTCGACCCGTCCGCCTTCACGTGCGAGACGGAGGATCTCCTGCTGGCGCTCCGGTGCGTACATGTGGGTTTACTTCCATTTCATGCCCGAACCTGTGGTTTCACCACCAGGCTACGCCTCGATGCCGGCAAAGTAAACAAACTCGGGCATCAAGCAGGCACGACCGGACCCGGCCGAAGGACCATTGCACTGTGCGGCAGCAGTGCGGCAGCAGTGCGGCACACACCCCACGCATGCCCGGTCCGCGGCGGACCCGGACAGACACCCGTCGTGTGCGGGGCCGTAACGGCGAAGACCCGGCCCGGAGTTCTCCGGTGCCGGGCCTCGGGGGCAGACGCTTCGAGCGACCGAGTACGTCGAGCGGACGGTGCGGCACGGGCGCCAGGGGCGGACCGGTGACCAACGGTTCGCCTGCCGCACCGGGCCCGTACACATTCGTTCGGCGACCCGACCCGACCCGACCCGACCGGACCCGACCGGACCTGACCGGACCCGGCGACCGCGGTCCAGCGGCTCCGCGGAATCGCGGAATCGCGGAATCGCGGAATCGCGGAATCGCGGAATCGCCGAATCGCAGCCCCCGCGGTCCACGGCCTGTGGTCACGTCCGCGGGCCGTGACCGCAGGCCACAGACCGCAGACCGCAGACCGGGTTCGAGGCCCCGCCTCCGTGCCGTGCCTCCGCCCGGCTCAGTGCGACAGCACCGGCTGCCGCTCTCCCTCCGCCCCCGAGTCCGGGTGCTCGACCGCGTCCCGGCTCTCCTGCGACGGAACAGCGTGGTCCGGCCCCGCTCCGTCCGCCTCGTCGCGGGTCCCGCCCGCCCCGCCGGCCGCGCCCGCGGCATCGGCGCCGCCCGCGCCTCCTTCGAGATGCCGCCTGGGACGTGCGGGCAGGGCGAACATCATCAGGAAGATCACGCCGAGCACGGCCACGACCCACCACAGCGAGCCCCGGAAGGCATCCGCGAACGCCCGGCCCACCGCGCCCTGCGAGGTCAGGGGCGTCTCGTCGACCACCGAGAAGAACACGACCGACACCAGCCCAAGGCCCAGCGCGTTGCCCATCTGCCCGGTGGTGTTGATCAGCCCGGACGCCGAGCCCGCATGCTCGCGCGGCACCTCCGACAGCACCGCGTCGGTCAGCGGCGCCACGATCAGCCCCATTCCGAGCCCCATGATCACCAGCGGCGCCGTCATCTGCCACGGCTCGATGCCCGTGCCGTACCGGTCGGACTCCCAGATGTAGAGCAGCAGCCCCGACGCCATCATCAGCGCCCCCGCCTGCAGCACCTGCCGTCCGAAGCGCGGCACCAGCCGCTGCACGGAGACACCCGCGGCGAGCGAGACCGCCACGGAGAAGGGCACACCGGTCAGACCGGCCTTGAGCGGGCTCCAGCCCAGACCGATCTGCATGTACAGCGTCCAGACCAGGAAGAAGATGCCCAGGACCACGCCGAAGGTGAGCTGGACGGCGATCCCGGCGGCGAAGCTCTTCACGCGGAACAGCGACAGCTCCACGAGCGGCGACCCGTCCTTGCGCGTCTTGTGGCGCTCGTAGGCCAGGAACGCGGCGAACACGAGCGGGCTCGCCGCCATGCACAGGTGCCCCCACAGGGGCCAGTCCAGCTCGCGTCCGCGGGTGAGGGGGTAGATCAGCATCAGCAGTCCGGTGGTCACGAGCGCGACACCGACGAGGTCGAGCCGGAGCGCCCTCTCCGCACGCGACTCGGTGATGAACCTCCGGCCGAGCACGAGACCCGCGATCCCGACGGGCAGGTTGATCAGGAAGATCGGCCGCCACTCCAGACCGAACAGGTTCCACTGGGTCAGCAGGGCGCCGAGCAGCGGACCGGAGACGGCCCCGAGACCGACGACGGCGCCGAACATCCCGAAGACCTTGCCCCGCTCGTGTGCGGGGAAGGTCACGTGGACGATCGCGAGGACCTGGGGCACCATCATCGCGGCCATCGCGCCCTGCAGGAGCCGCGAGGCGACCAGCATCTCGGGTCCGACGGCCAGCCCGCAGAGCGCTGAGGCGACCGTGAATCCGCTGATGCCGATCAGGAAGAGCCGCCTGCGGCCGTAGATGTCACCGAGCCGGCCACCCGTGATCAGACCGGCGGCGAATGCCAGCGCGTAGCCGGCGGTGATCCACTGGATCGCGCCGAACGAAGCACCGAGGTCGTGCTCGATGGACGGGATGGCGATGTTGACGATGGTCACGTCCACCAGGTCCATGAAGGCCGCGGTCATGACGATGGCGAGGGCGGTCCAGCGCCGCCGGTCGGGGGCGGCGGTGCGATCGGGAGCCGTATCCGGTACGGCGGCGTGGGAGCTCATGCGGAAGAAGCTAGGACGGATCTAGGACAGATCATGTCCTAGATCCCTGGCAGTCTGCCTTCATGACGGACACGCCGGCACGACTGCTGAATCTGCTGTCTCTGCTCCAGACGCCGCGGGAGTGGCCGGGCAGCGAACTCGCCGAACGACTCCAGGTCAGCCCGCGCACCATCCGCCGGGACATCGACCGGCTGCGCGAACTCGGCTATCCCGTCGAGGCGACGAAGGGCGCGGTGGGCGGGTACCGGCTCGTCGCGGGCACGGCGATGCCTCCGTTGGTCCTCGACGACGAGGAGGCCGTGGCGATCGCCGTCGGGCTGCGGGCGGGGGCCGGCCATGCCATCGAAGGGGTGGAGGAGGCTTCCGTGCGGGCCCTGGCCAAGTTGGAGCAGGTGTTGCCCGCGCGGCTGCGCCGACGGGTGTCCACCCTCCAGAACGCGACGATCCCGCTCACCCGCGGCGACGGCGCCACGGTCGACCCGCACACCCTCACCGCCCTCGCGGCGGCCGTGACCGGGCGGGAGCGGCTGCGCTTCGGCTACCGTTCCGGCGACGGCGCGGAGTCGAGACGCCTGGTCGAGCCGTACCGACTGGTCTCGACCGGCCGGCGGTGGTATCTGGTGGCCTACGACCTCGGGCGCGAGGACTGGCGGACGTTCCGGGTCGACCGGGTCCGCGACCCTTTCCCGACCGGCGCCCGCTTCACCCCGCGCGAGCTGCCGACGGGAGGCGACGCCGCCGAGTTCTTCTCCGCCTCCATGGCCCGGAACCAGCCGGAAGTGTCGCTGGACGTCAGTTTCGCGGCACCGGCGGAACGCGTCTCCTCCCGGCTGCCCGGCTATCTGGGCACACCGGAGCCGACGGGGCCGGAGACCTGCCGACTGCGCAGCCGCTCCCAGGACTCACTGGAGTGGATCGCGCTGCGGCTCGCCCTCGTCGACTGCGAGTTCACCGTCCACGGGCCGCCGGCTCTCTCCGAGCACCTGAGAGAGATGGGCGCGCGCCTCACACGGGCGGGCGGTTGAAGCGGACGAGCGACCGAGGCAGACGGGCAGCTGAGGCGGACGAGCACGGCTCGCCGACCGGTCGTGGCTCGGCGAACGGCGCGGGAGCCGGAGTCGAGGAGTAGCGGCGCGCGTGGGCCTGGCGTCGCGGAGCAGCGGGGCACCGAGCCGCAGGACACCGAGCCGCGGGGCACGCGGAGCCCAGAAGCGCCGTCCACGGTGCGCGGTGCGCGGTGCGCGAATTCACCGGGTACGGGGGCGCGCTCGGCGGGGCGGTGGTGCCGTCCACCGAGCAGGCCGCGGTCCACCGGCCGGGCCCGGACAGCGGAAGACCCCGGCACCGGGGGGGAAGGGTGCCGGGGTCGTTCAGGGGACGCGGCTGGGGCGCGGGCCCCGTCGGCGTCATGCCGCTTCGTCGAAGCCCGTGCTACGGGCCATCCGCTTCAGCTCCAGCAGCGCGTGCTTCTCGATCTGCCGGATGCGCTCACGCGTGAGGCCGTGCTCCTTGCCGACCTCGGTCAGCGTGCGCTCACGGCCGTCCTCGATGCCGTACCGCATCCGGATGATCGATGCGGTGCGGTGGTCGAGCCGGTCGATGAGATCGTCGAGCTCCTCGCTGCGCAGCAGCGTCAGCACGGACTGCTCCGGGGAGACCGCGGAGGTGTCCTCCAGCAGATCGCCGAACTGGGTCTCGCCTTCGTCGTCCACGGACATGTTGAGCGAGACCGGGTCGCGGGCCCAGTCGAGTACGTCCGTGACCCGCTCCGGAGTGGAGCCCAGCTCCTTGGCCACCTCGGCCGGCTCGGGCTCGCGGCCGTGCTCCCGGTTGAACTCGCGCTGCACTCGCCGGATCCGGCCCAGCTCCTCGACCAGGTGGACGGGAAGCCGGATCGTACGGGACTGGTCGGCGATCGAGCGGGTGATGGCCTGTCGGATCCACCACGTGGCGTACGTGGAGAACTTGAAGCCCTTGGTGTAGTCGAACTTCTCGACCGCGCGGACCAGGCCGGCGTTGCCCTCCTGGATCAGGTCGAGCAGCGGCAGACCACTGCGCGGATAGCGCCGCGCGACGGCCACCACCAGGCGGAGGTTGGACTTGATGAAGACGTCCTTCGCGTGCTCGCTCGCGGCGACCAGCGCCTCGAGCTCCTCGCGTGTGGCACCGGCCGCGTCGCTCTCCACCTCGCCTTCGAGGATCTGCCGGGCGTAGACGCCCGCCTCGATCGTCTGGGAGAGCTCGACCTCCTTGGCGGCATCCAGCAGCGGCGTACGAGCGATCTCGTCGAGGTACATTCCGACCAGATCGCGGTCGGCGATCTCCCCGCTCGTGGAACGAACGCTGTCTGCTCCATCGGCCCCGGTCCCCTTGGCGGACTTACGACGGGCGACGGCACGGGTTGCCATGCGTGCTCCCTTGCTGAGTAGGTCGCGACACCCTTCCGGGTGCCCTGCATCCGACGGAAACAACGACTGGAATCCGGACAGAATTCCCACGGGTGCATAGATTTTTGTGATCTTGCAGTACCCTGCCCCCGCCCCGGTGCGGATCCGCGCAGCCGGCCCCCGCGACGCGCGTCTTGCAAGCGCAGGTCAGGAGGCTCCTCCGGCCATCGCGTCCCCCACCCGTCAGGACGACGCGGGCCGCACTCCTGGTTGCTCCGTATACCCAGAAGGCACGGATCATTCCGCCACTCGGCCGATCCCCCGGGCGCGGGCCCGTGACAGCGTGATCCGGTCGGCCGCGTGACGCGGCCACCGTGACCCCATCGGTCCCGCGACGCGACCGCCCCGACCCCATCGGCCACGAGGCAGGCCACCCCGCGAGGACGCCCGGTTCGCAGAAATCACGGGCGGCCCCGGGCGACCCCGGACACCCGCCGTCCGCTCCGGACGGACGACCGCCAGGCTTCCCTCCACCTACGCCGGCGGCCCCTCGGCCGTCCCCCCGTGCGGCCCGACCGCGTCCACGGCCCGAGTCGCCGCCACTTCCGGGACCCCGCCCCGGCCGCCGCGCATCGACGGCCGTTCGGCTCAGCCGAACTGGATGGAGCGCTTCGCCAGCCCCCTCCAGAACCCGTCGATGACACTGCGGCCGCTCGAAGGATCGCCCCCCGAGGCCCCCATCGCCACGAACAGCGGCGCGAAGTGCTCCGTACGCGGATGGGCGAGCCTCCCCGCCGGCGCCTTGCGCTCGAAGTCCAGCAGGGCGTCCACGTCCCCGGAGGCCAGCGACCGCCGCCCCCAGTCGTCGAACTCCGCCGACCAGCCGGGCACTCCCCTGTGCCGCAGCGCCGCGAGATTGTGGGTGAAGAACCCGCTGCCGACGATCAGGACACCCTCGTCGCGCAGCGGGGACAGCCGGCGCCCGACTTCGAGGAGACGCCGCGGATCGAGCGTCGGCATGGAGATCTGGAGCACGGGCACGTCGGCTCGGGGGAACATCTCGACGAGCGGGACGTACCCCCCGTGGTCGAGGCCGCGGTCCGGGATGTCCTGCACGGGAGTCCCGGGGGTGCGCAGCAGTCGGCGCACGGAGTCGGCGAGTCCCGGGGCGCCGGGCGCCTCGTACCGCACCCGGTAGTAGCGCTCGGGGAAACCCCGGAAGTCGTACACGAGCGGCACGCTGCGCGTCGCGCCGATCGCCAGGGGGGCCTCCTCCCAGTGGGCGGAGATCACAAGGATTGCCGTGGGCCTGGGCAGTGACGCCGACCAGGCCGCGAGTTCACCGGGCCACACCGGGTCGTCGGCGAGGGGCGGGGCACCGTGCGAGAGATAGAGGGTGGGCATCCGCTCCGCCGGAGTCGCGGGGCCGGTGATGCGGGGCCCATCAGCAGCGTTCACGCGAGAGCCTCCCAGGCCCGAGTGCCACAAACTTGAATCTTCAAGTTACCTGGGAAGCAGCATAACCCCCATCTAGTTCAATCTTCAAGAATCATTCGTAGGATGGACGCATGACCACGGCACCGAACTCGGACGAACCCCGCTGGCTGACTGCCGAGGAGCAGCACGTGTGGCGCTCGTACCTGCACGCCACCACGCTCCTCGAGGACAGTCTCGACCGGCAGCTCCAGCGGGACGCGGGCATGCCGCACGTCTACTACGGCCTGCTCGTCCAACTCGCCGAGGCTCCGCGCCGCCGCCTGCGCATGACCGAACTCGCCAAGCACGCCAAGATCACCCGATCCCGGCTCTCCCATGCGATCGCCCGGCTGGAGAAGAACGGCTGGGTGCGGCGTGAGGACTGCCCCAACGACCGGCGCGGCCAGAACGCCTGCCTGACGGACCAGGGCTTCGAGGTGCTGGAGAAGGCCGCACCTGGCCATGTCACGGCCGTACGGCAGGCGGTCTTCGACCGGCTGAGTGCCGAGCAGGTGCGCCAACTGGGCGAGATCACCCGGATCATGGCGGAGAGCCTCCAGCCTGACGGCACCGACGCCGACCTGCCCTGGCTGCGCTGACCGCCACCGCACGGCCGCGCTGATCACCCCGATCTCCCGACTTCCCCGCCGTCCCGGACACCGGCCGCCGCGTCACCGGGGCCGGGCGGGCCGGTGCGGCCGCACCGGCCGGGGTGCGAGCGGCCTGGACCCGACCCTGGCTTGAGCGGGTCCTCGTCGGTGCCGTTCGCACCGACGAGGACCCTCTGTTACCGCTTCCTCTCCTGTCGCTGCTCGCTCTTGCCGCCCACTGCTTTCACCACCGGCTCGTCCCGTACGGCGTCAGTGCGCGACGACCGGGACCCTCACCTCGTCCTCGGAAGCGGCGGCGGAGGACGTGACGGTCGTGGCGCCGGGCCGCCCGGAGTTGATCAGCGTGAAGGCGATGACGGCCGACGCCGCCAGGATGCCGACCGCCCACCAGATGGCGCTCGCGTAGCCGTGCACCATGCCGTCCAGCTGGAGGAGTCGCTGCGCCTCGGCCCCCGTCGCACCGGCCGCGTGCGCGGCGAGGTACGAGGTGGTCGCGGAGGCGGCGACGGTGTTGAGCAGGGCCGTACCGATCGCTCCGCCGACCTGCTGCGAGGTGTTCACCATCGCGGAGGCGACACCGGCGTCCCGCGCCTCGACGCCGTACGTCGACAGCGACATCGCCGGCATGAAGGCCGTACCCATGCCGAGTCCGAGCAGCAGCTGGGCGGGGAGGATGAGGCCGGCGTAGGAGGAACCGACCTCCAGCTGGGTCAGCAGGAGCATGCCCGTCGCGGCGACCAGGAAGCCGGGGCCCATGAGCAGCCTGGGCGGCACCCGGGTCATCAGCCGGGCGCCGATCTGCGTGGAGCCAGTGATCATGCCGGCGATCATCGGCAGGAAGGCGAACCCGGTCCGCACCGGCGAGTAGCCCTTCACGATCTGCAGGTAGTAGGTCAGGAAGAGGAACAGGCCGAACATCGCGATGACGGCCAGCCCCAACGACAGGTAGACGCCACCGCGGTTGCGCTCGGTCAGTACGCGCAGCGGCAGCAGCGGTGACGCCACCCGGGCCTCGACCGCGACGAAGGCCGCGAGCAGCACGGCGGAGGCGACGAACAGTCCGAGGGTCGTCGCGTCGGTCCAGCCGTGCGACTCGGCGCGGGTGAATCCGTAGACCAGGGCCACCAGGCCGAGGGTGGACAGGAGGACACCGGGGACGTCGAGCGGCGAACGGTTGCGTCCGCCTGCCGGCTCGCGGATGACGAGCCAGGCACCCACGGCGGCGACCACGGCGAAGGGGATGTTGACGTAGAAGGTCCAGCGCCAGTCCAGGTACTCGGTGAGGAAGCCGCCGAGGATGAGGCCGACCGCGCCACCGCCGCCGGCAATCGCACCGTAGACACCGAACGCCTTGGCCCGCTCCTTGGCGTCGGTGAACATCACGGCGAGCAGCGACAGGGCCGCGGGTGCGAGCAGCGCGCCGAAGGCACCCTGCAGGGCTCGCGATCCCAGCAGCATGGCCTCACCGCTCGCCGCGCCACCGAGCGCGGACGCTGCGGCGAAGCCCACCAGGCCGACGACGAAGGTGCGCTTGCGCCCCCACAGGTCGGCTATGCGGCCGCCGAAGAGCAGCAGTCCGCCGAAGGCCAGGGCGTAGGCGGTGATGACCCACTGCCGGTTGCCGTCGGAGATGCCCAGATCCTGCTGGGCGGAGGGCAGAGCGATGTTCACGATCGTCGCGTCGAGCACAACCATCAGCTGGGCGAGCGCGATGAAGACGAGCGCTCTCCAGCGGCTCGGATCGAGGCCGGCGGAGCCGTCGGAGCCTTCGGAAAGAGCTGTGTCGGCGGATTTCGACATGGAGGTAGCCACCTAGGTGTGCGGAGCGGAGAGAAGAACGACGGACAGAGAAGGAGGAGGAACGGAGACGAGTGGAAAGGACGGGGGGAGTCGACGCCGATCGGGCCGCGAAGGGCCGCGTGACCGGCCGGCCGTATCCGTACGGCCGTACGGTCACGAGGTCAGGTGTTTCACCGCGAGCGCCTCAGGTCCTCCAGGGTCACGGCGGAACCCGGCAGTTCGGAGCGCGCCGGCGCTTCGAGCCCGTCCAGGAACAGCTGCAGATGGCGGTGGGTGAACCGGTCGATGTCCAGGCAGGCGGTGCCGGGGAGCGGCCGGGTGAGTTGGGAGAGCATGACCATCAGGTCCCCCACGGCGACATCGGCGCGCAGTCGGCGCGCCTGGTGAGCGCGGTCCACGAGCGCCTGGACGGCCCCTTCGAGCCGGTCGCGCTGGGCGACCAGGTCGGGATGGTCCCTGTCGAAGTCGCCGCTGAGCAGCGGGCAGAGGGCCGCCACCCGTTCGTCCGCCGCCGCGTGGGTGAAGCGGCTGAGCCCGGCGAAGGGATCGCCCTCCTCCGCGGCCGCCTCCTCGGCGCGCTCGGCGGTGCGGCGGAGGACGGACAGGACGACCTCGTGGACGAGGGAGGGACGGTCCGGGAAGTTCCGGTACAGGGTCGCGTTGCCGACCCCGGCGCGTCGGGCGATCTCGTCGAAGGGCACCTCGGGGCCGAACTCGACGAACATCTCCCGGGCCGCCGTCACGATCCGCTCCCGGTTACGCAGGGCGTCCGCCCGCGGCCGGGTGGCGCGCCGCGCCGCGGTGTCGGTGGCGGGGCTCACGGCTCCACGTCCTCTCGATCGACTGGGTGACACGGCTCCTGGCTGCGGCCGCGTCCGGCGTCCGCGCACAACCGGGGAAGAGATCCCCGGTTCCTGCGGACATGAAGGCAAACGGGGAAGGGATCCCCGGTTATTTCCCGGCCGCCACACCAACTGGCGTGACGTGAATCACATCACCGTTCCGGCGTGTCCCACGATCGGCCCTCCCGGCGCGCGCCCCGCCACACCTCCGAACAGGCTGAACGCACGAGCGCAGCCCGGGCCCGGCCGGCTGCCGCCGAGCCGAAGGCGGACGACCGCATGCAGCAGACCCGCCGACGGATACGCAGACCCGGCACGCTCGGCGCCCTTGCCGTCATCACACTCGCCGGCCTCACCTCGGCGAGCTCGATGCTCCACGGCGGGTCTCGGACCACGGCCGGCCCCATCGCCACGGCGGAGGAATCGGCGCTCGAACCGTGCCGCCTCACCTCCACGACCGGCGTCCAGATGTCCGAGGGCGTCCCGACCCCGTCCGGCTACGTGCGCTCCACGGGCGAGATCCGCGCCCTGAACCTGATGATCGACTTCCCGGACGCCGAGGGGGCGGGCTCCGCGCTGGACCGGTTCGCGGAGTTCTTCCCGCAGACCGAGCAGTGGTTCGCCACCAGCTCCTACGGAAGGCTCGACTACCGCCCGGAGACGCCGCTGCCCGGCTGGCTGCGGATGCCCATGGCGTTCAGCGCGTACGGGATCGACCGCGGTTCGCCGTACGAGCCGGGCTACCGCCAACTCGTACAGGACATCGTGACCGCCACCGACCACAAGGTGGACTTCAGCTCGTACGACCTCGTCAACGTGCTGGTCACGCCCAACGCGGGGCCGTCGGCACTGGACACCGTGCTGTCGGTGACGTTCTCGGGGAACCACGAGGCGCCGTACGCGGACGGGGTGCCGCTCGCGAACACGAGCTTCGTCTACAGCCGCCAGGACGACGGCTCGGGCAGCTACTCCGATACGGGATTCCGGGTGCTGCCGCACGAGAACGGCCATGTCTTCGGCCTGCCCGACCTCTACACGGCGGAGGGCGGCGGCGCGGTCGGCCACTGGGACATCATGTCCGAGGACTGGGGCGCGAACAACGATCTCCTCGGCTGGCACAAGTGGAAACTGGGCTGGCTGGACAACGACCAGATCCAGTGCGCCGCCGCCACCGGCAGCAGCGAGTACGACCTCACCCCGCTCGCCCTCAAGGGCGGCCGAAAGCTGGTCGTCGTCCCCCTGGACTCGGAGTCCGGGTACGCCTTGGAGGTCCGCACCCGGGCCGGCAACGACGAGGCCGTCTGCAAACCGGGCGTCCTCGTCTACCACGTCAAGACGGACGTCGACACGGGCCAGGGGCCCGTCACCGTCGCCGACAGCGACACGGACAGCGGAGGCTGCACCCGTCGGCCCAATGTGCACGCGGAGCTGTCGGACGCCCCGTACCGGCCGGGCGAGACATTCACCGACGAGAGGAACAGGCTCCGGATCACGGTCCTCTCGGAGAACGCGAACGGGACCTACCGGGTGCGGATCACCCGCTCCTGACCGGACACGACCGCTCGGCGACCCGACGACAGCGGGCAGGCGGTCGCACCCCGACGGTCCCGCGACAGCGCCGCACGGGACCGTTGGCATCACGCGGACGGGACCACCCCCGGCAACCCCACGAGGGCGCGGACGCCGTCCTCACCTCACGCGTACCACCTCCGCGCCGCGCACGGACGGGTACGGGCGCCTCAACCCCCCGCCGCGCCCCGTCCGTCGGCGTGAGCCCGCCGCCCGTGGTTCCCGCCGGCGACCTGCCGCGCCAGCGGCTCGCGCAACTCCCGTTTGAGGATCTTCCCCGTGGGGTTGCGGGGCAGCGGTTCCTCCCGTACGAGGACGTGCGCCGGGACCTTGAACGCGGCGAGCGTCCGCCCTACATGCGTCCGGAGCTCGTCGGCCGTGACGGCAACCCCGGGCGCCGGCTGGACGACGGCCGCCACCTCCTCGCCCAGGACGGGATGCGGAACGCCCAGCACGGCGGCGTCCACGACCGCCGGGTGCTCGTGCAAAGCGGCCTCGACCTCCACGCAGTAGACGTTCTCACCGCCGCGGACGACCATGTCCTTCAGCCGGTCGACGATCGAGACCCGGCCGTCCCGAAGAGTCGCGAGGTCTCCGGTCATGAACCAGCCGTCCGCCGTGAAAGCCCCGGCCGTGGCGTTCTCGTCCCGCCAGTAGCCCCGGACCAGGGACTGGCCGCGAAGCCACAGCTCGCCGACCACCCCCTCCGGCAGTGGTCGGCCGTCCGGTCCGGCGACCCGCACCTCGGTGGCCGGGGTCGGCCGGCCCACGCTGTCCGGAAACTCCCGGTAGGAGGCACCGAAGTTGGCCGTCACACCCCCGCAGGTCTCGGTCAGGCCGTAGCCGTTGCGGGGCTCCACCCGCTCACCGAAGTACGCGGTGAGCCGCGCGACCAGACCGGGCGGGGGCGCGGCACCCCCGGTGTTGAGGTGGGTGAGGCTCGGCAGCCCGCTCCCGTTCCGCTCGACGGCGTCCAGTAGCTGGAGTGCGGTCGTCGGCACACCCGAGTAGTGCGTGACCCCGTGCCGCTCGATCAGCGCCACCGCCCGCTCGGCGTCCCACTTGCGCATGAGGACGAGCGTGCCGCCGACGGCCATCACCGAGAAGACCGTGGTGAACGCGGCCACATGGAAGAACGGGAAGGTCATGAGAGTGACGGGCGCCGGGCCCCGTCCGGGAACGACTCCCCTGGCGAGAGCCGAGGCGGCGGCCGTGTAGCGCGGGTTCATCGCCGCGCCCGCCTGGGCGAGCTGGGTGGCGACGGCCCCCTTGGGCCGGCCCGTGGTCCCGGACGTGTAGATGATCGTGGCGTCGTCCTCGGGGCGTACGTCCACATCCGGCGGGGCCGTGCCAGGGTCCGGTACGGGCAGGTCCTCGTAGCGCTCGATGCCCTCCCGCCCCGCCGGCACGCCGGCACCGCAACCGGCCGGTCCCTCGTCGTGGAAGAGCACGACGGGGACCTGTCCGCGCGACGCCCACGCCCGCACCCTCGGCAGCCGCTCACCGTCCACGAGCAGCACGCCGGGCGAACAGTCGTCGAGCGCGTACGCGAACTCCTCCTCGGTCCACCAGGCGTTCAGCGGCACAGCCACCAGCCCCGCCAACTGCGCGGCCCAGAAGGCGATCTGCCACTCCGGGTGGTTGCGCATGCCGACGACCGCGCGGTCCCCGGGCCGCAGTCCGTGCACCTCCACAAGGCGGTTCGCCAACGCGGAGGCGGCTGCGAAGAACTCCCCGTACGTATACGTCCCGCTCTCCGCGACCAGGAACGGCCGGTCCCCGAACACCCACGTGGCCTCGACGAACTCGCGCAGGGTGCGCGGGCCCGACGCGTACACCCCGCCCTCGACCGCGAACGGGGCGCCCGGGGCCGTGAGGCGGTCCGAAGGATCTCCGGAGAACGGCATGAACGGTCCCTCTCCAAGCGCTTGCTCAGCTCGCGGGCCGACGCTATGCCGCGCCCCGTGAGCCGTCAAGGCCGGGGCCATGGGCGGCCGACCGCAGCCCCCGGACTCGTACCGTCTCTTCTCGCATACCCGCCCACCTGCGGTAACGGACAAGGCCACGACCGAGTGCGGGGACTACCTCGACGAGGAGCTGCGAAACGTCGACGGCATCCCGGCGCACGCGGGAAGGACCCTGGACCCGAGCCGGCCGGTCGCGCTCGTGCTGCTCGGCGTCGTCATCTTCTTCGGTGACGACGAGAACCCCACGGCCTCGTCCGGCGCCTCATGGACGCCCTCCCGCCCGGCAGCCGCCTGGTGCTCTCCCACACCATCACCGTCACCATCACCAGCCCCGGCGTGCCGTGCCGTTCCGGACGTCGACGCGGCGGCCGCCTTCCGGAACGAGCAGGGCACCCCGCAACTCACCCGGCGCGCCCCGGCCGACGTCACCCGCTTCTTCGACGGCTCGGACCTCCTCGCCCCCGGCGTCGTCTCCTGCAACCACTGGCGCCCGGACCCCGCCGAGGAGCCACCGCGGGACGAGGTGGCGATGTACGGCGGGGTGGGACGGAAGGCCTGACCCGGGGGACGGGACCGAGCCGGCGACGTGCGAGCAGCGTGCACCGGCGACCTTCCACCAAAAGGTCGCATACCACCCGAAACACACCAATAATGCACCGGGCCGCACCCCGGGCCCACTCCACCCCGATCCGGCCCCTGCGCACACCCTGAACAGGCGAAACATGAATCTTGCCGGGTGCTGGCAGGAATCCGCTAGGCTAGACGCCGGATCTCGCAGAGATCCACGCCTTCCGCCTTCGTAGCTCAGGGGATAGAGCACCGCTCTCCTAAAGCGGGTGTCGCAGGTTCGAATCCTGCCGGGGGCACAGTGTCTGACCAGCGCGTTTACCTCTCCGAGGTAGGCGCGCTGTTCGTCGTAGCCATGGCATTAACCATGAATAGGTTCCAGAACCATGGCGACCAAGACATCCAAGCGACGTCAGCGCGGCAGCATCCGGCCCAATGGGACCGGCTTCCAGGTGCGGGTCTACGCGGGGCGTGACCCGCTCACGAAGAAGGACCTCTATCTCCACGAGCAGGCCGAGACCGAGCCCGAAGCGGAGAAGGCCCGTACTCGGCTCCTCCACCAGGTCGACGAGAAGCGTCACCCCAAGAGGCAGGTGACCATGTCGTTCCTGCTCGACCGGTGGCTCGGCGTCGC
Source organism: Streptomyces sp. NPDC049887 (assembly GCF_040656535.1). NCBI lineage: Bacteria > Bacillati > Actinomycetota > Actinomycetes > Kitasatosporales > Streptomycetaceae > Streptomyces > Streptomyces sp. NPDC049887. The sequence goes on from NZ_JBFAMM010000001.1 coordinate 306,651, forward strand.
CGAGCTCGACGAGGACACTTCGTATGAGCGGGCGGAGGGCATCATCCGGAACTACCTCACGCCGACGTTCGGCGACCTGAAGGCCGGCAAGCTGACCGCCGAGATGCTCGAGCTGTTCTATTCACGGCTGCGGAAGTGCCGTGAGCAGTGCGATGGCCGGCGCATCGGCAAGCCAGACCCGACGACGAAGCAGAAGCACGTCTGTCAGCCGCTCTCCGCGAACTCCGTCCGTAAGATTCACTTCATCCTGCGGCCCGCGCTCGACCGCGGCTTGCGCTGGGGTTACGTGACGTCGAACGTCGCGGCCCTCGCCGAGCCACCCTCCCAACCCAAGCCGAACCCCGACCCGCCCACGCCGGAAGAGGCGGTCCTCGTACTCAACACGGCCTGGCAACGGGACCTGGACTGGGGCACGTTCCTGTTCATGACGATGGTCACCGGCTCGCGCCGCGGCGAGATGTGCGCACTGCGCTGGTCACACATCAACCTTGACCGGCTGGAGCTCTCCGTCAAGCATTCCAATAACGGCCGCCGGATCAAGGAAACCAAGACACACCAGAGCCGCAAGCAAGCCATCGACGTAATTACGCGATCAGTCCTGACCGCCCACCGTGAGCGTGCCGAAGAACGCTGCAAGGCACTCGGCGGCGAACTCGCCCGCGACGCCTTTGTGTTCTCCGGGGAAGCCGACAGCTCCACCCCGCTCGTCCCGTCGACCGTCAGCCAGCGATACCGCCACCTTGCCGAGAAGCTGAAGATCCATACCCACCGCCTGAAGGATCTGCGCGCGTACAACGTGACTGAGCTCCTGGGCGCGGGTGCCGACGTACGAACCGTCGCCGGCCGTGTCGGCCACGGCGGTGGAGGCGCGACCACGCTGAAGTACTACGCAGCCTTCTTGGCCACCTCCGACCGGCAGGCGGTCACCGCGTTCGCCAAGCAGCTGCCTGTGCCGGAGGGACTGCTCGCCGAGCAACCGGTAATGACCGTCATCAATGGGCTGCGCCTGGTCTGCGAATGTGGCAACGAGTCGTTGTGGGCGATGCTCGTGGTCACCGCGGACGGAGCCGAGGCCCTGTGCGGTCAGTGCGAGGCTCCAGTCGTGGCCCGTCCGGACACGGAGGTGGGGTCTATCGGCCCCACCATCAGGATGGAGGCAGCCCCGCCTCGCGAACTCGCCCCCTGGGAGACGATCGCCCAGGGCCTCGCGGACGCCATCGAGGACGGCACCATGCTCCCCGGCGAGGACGTCCCCACCGTCGGCGACATCGCGCAGGCCCACGGCGTCTCGGTTGGCACCGCGCACCGCGCCTTTACCCAGCTGAAGAAGCACGGTCTGATCGAGGTCAGCCGGGGCCGCCGGGCCGTTGTCCGCCCACTCCAGGAGACGGCCGACGGGGCAGGGTAGGCGGGCTTTTCGTGCCCAGGTTGGGGGTAGCCGGGCCGGGCGAAGTGCCGTGGCCCGGCTACCTGGTGTCAGGTCAGGACGATGGCCATGAGTTGCGCCGCAGCAGGACAGTTCCGAAGTAGAGTTCGCACTCCGCGCCGACAGGCGCCGCGGTGAGGCCGTGCAGGCCCGCACGGGGATACGTCAGAGCCGCTACCAGATCGTCTGGGTGAGGCCACGACCCCCAGGTGAGCTGCCAGGTGCCTCCAGCCACGTCCAGTCGGCCGGGGTGCGGAAAGTACGAGCCTGCCGTCAACGCCCTCGCACCGACTCGCTGCGGGTGCGTATTCACTGGTGGGCGCGGACGGTTTCGAACCGCTGACATCTGCCTTGTAAGCCTGGCGCCGCGCGTGGATACGTCCTCGCTGTTTGTCGTGCGTGCCACGGTGCCGAGTCTGCCGACGGGCGTTCGCGCCGCTACGGGCTCCGAGTGTCCGTGATTGACCGCTCGATCTGGCACGGATCTGGCACGCGGGCCGTCGTCGGCACCTGCCTTGTAAGTTCGGGCGGACGGGCCGTCTTGAGCCCATGTCCGCTGTCGTTACTCGGCAAGGTATGTGGACTGTAGCGAGCCTTCGTTGACCGTACCTGACCGTCTGATGTGGCACGGTTGTGGCACGGCACCTCGTGATCTGTAGCTGCTGCGCGTTGGAATCTAGAGCCGCTTCCTTCACCTGTGTTGCTCGACTGCTAGCGTCCGGCACCATGTGGGCTCAAGAGATCGTGGCCGGCCGACCAGCTTGGCGGCACACCCCCTCCGGAGTGGTCTTCCGTGCCGTTCCTGGTGGGACGTTCCGGATGGGCTTGTCCGACGCGGAACTGGACGCGGTCCGTGCCATCGAGCGAGCCGACGGTGCCGATGACGATCTCGAACCGTTCTTCGCTGGTGCCGTCCAAGCCCGACCGGTGCGTGAAGTGCGGGTCGAGCCATTCATGATCGCTCGGCATCCGCTTACGGTCGCGCAGGTGCGGCATTGGCTACCCGAATATGAAGACAGCTTCGCTGACTCTGCTTCGAGTACGGCCCGGTTCGAGGACGACTTGGACGACTTGCTGGCTACGTTGCCCTTCCGACTGCCCAGCGAGGCCGAGTGGGAGTACGCAGCTCGGGCTGGCACGACCACCCTGACCTTCCGCGGTGATGAGAGGCCGGACGAGGACCAGGTGCTCGACGACTTCGCCGACGAGGAGCGCACTGCCGCGGCTGAGAACGCCTTCGGGTTGGTGGCAATGGGGTCGGCGAACGAGATCTGCGCTGACGTGTGGATCCCTCATTTCGCGGATGCGCCGGTGGACGCACGTCCCCGCACCGGAGAGGGATCGCACGTGGTGCGCGGAGGTGCCGGCGACCTCTATCCGTGGCAAGGCTGCAATGAATGGCTGTTGTTGCTTTCCGCCACTCGCGATGAGATCCACGACTTCACTGCAGTCCGTCCCGTTGCACCTGTGCCAACCAGTCAGGGATGCGCCTAGACAGCGCGCGTGTGCAACCGATGTGGTTCTGCGCGCTGTCGTGGAGGGGCAGGTTACGCAGGCCGGTGGCGCGGGCCGTCCGGATGCGGTCCTCAGCGCGAGCCCGCCGGAGCGGTGCCTCAGCTCCAGATCGGCGATAGGGACTCCGGTGGTGTTGGTGGCGAAGCAAGTCAGTCGCAGGCCGTCAGCGTCGGTCAGACGCAACCGGACTCCGGGGTGGGGACGTTCCTTTGCGGACGATCGGCCGCATCCCCTTCGGCCAACCTTCGACGGCGGGCGTCCACGCCGAGGAGGGGGACGGCGGCGGTCACCGGCGACGTCGTCATGGGCGTCCGCCTCTACGACCGGTCACTGGGCCGCTTCCTGTCGGCCGACCCGGTGTACGGGGGCAGCTGCAACGCGTACGAGTACGTGTGCGGCGACCCGGTCAGCGGTGTCGACCTCGGCGGCACCAGCCTCAAGTACCGTGACCAGCACGCGTGCACCAAGTACACGTGCATCGGCATCCGCCGCTCCTGCGACAGCAAGAACCGCTGCGCGCTGTCCCACTACCTGACCTTCCGCAAGCAGTGGCGCAACGCGTACATCCACCGCGGAGCGGTGTGGACCATCAGCGTCGACGGCTTCTACGTCAAGAATGGAGACGTACAGCCACGGCGAGAACGGCAAGTACAAGTTCCACGGATACTGGTACAGCAACAACAAGGACAAGGGGCGCGGCTGGTTCAGGTGCAGCATCTGGAACTGCGTCCTGGACCCGGGTGACAAGGTGATCGTCACCTGGGCGGGGGCCGCGACCCTGGGCGGCCGCAGTTACGCCTGGAGCGCCGGACAGACCTTCTCCGGCGGTGGCCGCTACCACCGCTAGCACCATCTCGCTCCACCCGGGGGCCGGCCGTCGCCATGTGGACGGCCGGCCCCCGGGCCGTAGCACCCCTATCGAGGAGCCCGTCCAGGGCTTGTACACACCCCACCGAGGAGCTCGGCCCATGCCCGCCACGCCCGCCGACGGCCCCGACGCCCTGCCCCCCGCTTTCCTCGCCTGGGCCCGCAGCCTGTGCGAGGACCTGTGGCTCGGGCCCGGCGAGATCGACGCGTCCAACGACTTCCTGGCCTTCCTGTGGCGGACCTTCGCCGACAACGGCGAAGCCCCATCGGAGCTCATCGCGCCCCTGGTACAGCAGCGCAGGATCGAACTGGCCGAGCACTACATGCGCTACTTCATCGCCCAGGCACACCGGGAAACCGGCCTCGACATCGAGGAGACGATGTCGTCCTCCCCGCCGGACGACCTGGAACCGACCGGTCTGACCCAGGTCGGCAACATCAGCATCCAGGGCATCCACCGGGCGGACATCGTCCGCGACACCGCCGAGGCGGTGCAGGACTACGTGATGGCGCGCTACTGGACAGTCTGGCCGGAATGCCCCACGCACCACCTCGGCTACCACCCGGTACTGACGGACGGCACCACGCAGTGGGAGTGCTCGTCCGGGGGGCACCACAGGGCGATGCTGGAGGACGGCGTGTGATGCTTTGAGGAAGCGGGTGCCGACTGGATCATGGCGGCTGTGCGGGCTGCGCGGAGGCCCGCTGGCGTACGGCGGAGAAGTCGAGTTGTCCGTGGCGGTAGACGACGGCCTCGCCGTCCAGGATCACTCCGGCAGGCAGTGCCATCGCCGCCGTCGCGAGGTCCATCCACGCCCGGGTCACCACCCGGCCCGTCTTGGTCCGCAGTATCACCTCGCGTACCCGCCGTTCCAACCTCGACGTCACCCCCTGGCTGGAACAGAAACGGCCGCCGTACTGGCCCACCACACCGAAGTTGAGCGAGGGGCCGTGCTGCGACTGCTCACCCGCCTTCCGCCGCCGCCCGAAAGCGGTGCTCTCCACCGAGTGGTACACCATCGTCGGCGAGGGCAGCCCCGGCGGCATCCTTGATCGGGTCATCGACCACAGCCTGGTACGCGCCCCTACCGGTCAAGCCGCCGCCAACGCCTGCCGCGCCGGGGCCGCCCTCGCTGACATGAATCTTCACAGGCTGTTCCGCCCCGCATCGACGGTCAGCTCATAGTCGACACTGACCCGGGAGCTGCCAGACACACCACGAATCATCAGGACGTGTGCGCCCGGCTCCAGAGGCGGCAACTGGATCCACAATCCGCACCCGGTGGTCTTGCGGCTACCGCCCACGCCTATGACGTGACGGCCCGCGAGAGGGCTTATCTGAATTGGCTCTCCCCGATAGATCTCCGGATCCAGCCGCTTGCCGTTCAGGACGGCCCACCCGTTGGCGCTTGCCATGAAGTCCGCGCATTCCTGAGAAGTACCCCACGCGTTCACGACAGGGAAGGCGAGCGGCCGCCCGAAGGGAAGAGCGCAGGCCCGCTCGGCCGACCCCCCGTACGTGCCGGCAAGGAACCACACGTCGTCCGGTTGGTACCGAGCACATGAGCTCCCATTCTGGTCTGCGATGGGATCGGTTTCGTCAGGTCCGGCGGTTGCCCATGACCACCACCGACTCTGCAGCTCCGCAGATGAGAGGACAGGAGTCCCCCTGCTTCCGCACCCGACCACGGCCATCCACAGCACGACGGCGAGCATCGCCCTGCCTGCCCGCAATCTCATCTGCACCCCCATGTCACGCACACCAATGTACGCGCCTACCAATGGGGATATTGCTCGATGCCGGCCACAGCAGCGGAGTACGGCGACCCCAGCAGCCGTCAATGCCCAACACCGGCTCTCACGGCCCTCTCAGCAGCCTCTATGACCTCTAATGACTGATCTCTGTCGAGCTACGGATCAAAAGGGCTCCCGACATCCACGGCTGGCATCAAAGGAGCCGGACGCAGGCGCACACGACGTCTTCGTCCGGCCGCAGCATCAGTAGGCAGCAGCAGCCGGAGCGGCCCTAGATCGAACTCCTGAAGCGGGTGTCGCAGGTTCGAATCCTGCCGGGGGCACAACACGAAGGGCCGGTTCAGAGAAGCGATCTCCTCGAACTGGCCCCTTCGCATGATCGCGGCGGTGCCACGGACGTGCCACTGCGACCCCGCGCCACCCGGTCCTCAGGGATCATGGCTCCCAGCCGATCCGCAATGGCACGGGCCGCCCACCGGGGCCCCACTTCGTACGGATCCCGGGCCGGTCGAAGGAGGTCGAAGCCGACCCGGCCGCCCGTGTCGTGCGCGGTGATCCGCAGCGGCCGTGGGTCGGGCGCGAACACCGTGCGGGAGCGGCCCCGGTCGTGCCTGCCTCGGGCGAGTCGGCGGGCCGCGGGGCTCAGCCGAGGCCGAAGTACGTCCTGATCCCGTTGAGCATGAGCTGGATACCGATCGTGGCGACGATCAGTCCGCCGAACCGGGTGACGATGGCGATGGTCTGTGCCGACATCCTCAACTTGTTGACCAGGAGCAGGTGCCCCACCGGGATCAGGGCCACGGTGATGGCGACGGCGATGAGCGCGGCGACCGTGCCCGACCAGCCCCGCCCCGTCGAGGCGATGCCGATGACCGTGGTGATGGCCCCGGGGCCGGCCATGAAGGGGATGGCGTAGGGCACCACGATCGAGTCCTCGGCCGATCGCGGCGCCGGCTCCTCGTGCGCCGCGGCACCCCCTTGTGCCCGGGTCGGCTCGCCGCCGAAGAGCATCTCGAACCCCATCAGCAGGAGCACCAGACCACCGGCGAAGCCGAACGCTGACAGATCGATGCCGACCCCGTCGAGCACCGGCTTGCCGATAAGGGCCGCGCCGCCCAGGGTGATCGCGATGACCACCATGATGCGGCCGACGTACTCCCGCCGCCGCTCCGGTTCGTTGTCGGTGAGCACACGGAAGAAGACGCCTCGGATGAACGGATCGACCAGCAGGACCATCGCGATGGTCGCCTGAATGGTCAGCTCGAGGGTGCTCATGCCGTCGTCTCCCGTGTCCTGTGTCGGCCTCTCGGTGCCGGCGGCGGTCGGCTCCGTCCGGTGCCCGGCGACCGCGCGGGAGCCGTCCCGGACGGCGGTGGACGTCCCGTCCGTTCGCCCGGCTCGCCGAAGTGCCCCCGCCCGGTCGGGGCGTCAGGGCCCCTTCGGTCCCACGTCCCCGACCACTCCGATCCGGATGCCGAGCCACGGATAGGTGTGCCGGTAGAAGAAGTTGTCCTGCGGCTGGAGTCCCACCGCGGAGGGCCACATCTGGTAGGGAGCCGAGTTCGACACCCCGCCGTGCAGTCGCCGCCAGACGCGGCCGAAGTCCTGGCCGGTCGGTGGCGGGGTGATGGTGTCGGTCCACTCGACCGCGTTGCCGCCCTGGTCGAAGGTCCCCCACGGGGAGGTGGTGCGGGCCTGGCCGACCGAGCTGAGGCTGCCCTGGTAGAGGTCGGTGTACGTCGTGGGATCCAGACCGAGCGGATTGACGGTGTCGCAGTCGGAGGGCGGCACCTGGGCCGGGCACCAGGTGGGGGCCGCGCCGCCCGAGGGGTTGTACGAGGCGAGCGGCTGGGTCGAGGCGTTGGTGACGTCGCCGGTGGTCGGGTTGAGGACGGTGGGGCCGGGGGCGGTCGCGTCGCCGTCGCCGAAGACGCCCGGGTTGGTGGGGTACTTCCAGTACGAGTTCGTACCGCCGCCGTTCGGGTCGTAGTACGCCGCCTTGATCCACTCGTTCTGGCTCGGTACGACGAAGCCGGTGTCCTCGGTCCGTGTCGTGTCCGGGCGGTCCAGGTCGTACATCCCGTGCTCGGTCCGCGGTGAGAGCCGCACCTTGTAGGTGACGTATGTGAACGCCCCCTCGGTGCGGGTTTCCTTGGCCAGGACCCGGCCGTTGACGAGGGAGTTGACGAGACGGGCCGCGTCGAGGAAGTCCGCGAAGCCGTACGGCTTGTCCGCCCACTCCGGCTGGGCGACCGCGTAGTGGCGGCCCCTGCGCGCGCCCTCGCGGAACTCGACCTGGCCGTACTTCGGCCAGGTCGCGCCGCTCTCGCTCTCGTCGTAGAGGTTGAAGGGATCGCGTCCGTCGGGGTCGGCGGTGTTCAGGAACGCCACCCACTGCGCGACGGTGACCTCGAGCTTGCCGATCTCGTACGGGTAGTCGACCCCGCCGACCGTGAGACAGCCGCGCGCTGTCTCGGGGGCCGCGGAGCAGTCGGCGTAGACGGCATCGGTGAAGGGGACGATGCTCACCGGGGGATTGCCCGGGGCGCCGACCCTGGTGGTCGTCACCGTGATGACCTCACCTGCACGGTGGCGGTCGTTGCCGTCCGCGGGCGTTCCCGCCGCGGCGGCGGGGGCCAGGGGCGCCGACAGCACGCACGCCGCTGCGACGGCATTGAGGAGGCGGGAGCGGGGGGATGCGAGACGCATGGGCGCACCTGTCCGGTCGTGGCGGGCCGCCCCGCGAGCCGGAAGCGGGCGAGGCGGCCCGTTGATCACAACAACAGCGGCCGCCACAGTAACCCCACCGATCACTCAACGCGTTGAAGGCGGCACCGAACGCATCGAATGGCGCACAGGTGTCGTGAGTCCGGGTGCGATCGAGCCCCCTGCGCCCGCGCCCCGAGGTCGCACCGGTACGACGAACGGACGGTGTTCGTATCCGGTGCGACCAACCGGCGGAAGACGTTCGCCCCCGGACACCGGGGCCCTTGCTGCTGCGCACATGGCCGGTGACCGGTACGGGTGCCCGGCTACGGGCCGGCGCCGATACGTGCGGGCGGTCATCCACTCCAGCGCACCGCCGATCACCGCCGGCCGTACTCACGGCTCGGCAGGCGCATGGCCACGAGCGCGCCGAGGGCCGCCGACACGGCGAGGACCACGAGCGCGTTGCCCATCGCGGCCGTGAAGGCCGGGCCACCGGCGGGTCCCTGCCCCGCGGCCGGCGCCTCCAGGCCCATCAGCATCGTCACCAAGGCCACACCCAGCGCCGGGCCGATGTTCATCGCGGTCTGCTGGAGCCCGCCGGACACGCCCTCCGCACCGAGGGGCGCCTCGCGCACGACGACGGCGGTGGCCGTGACCATCACGGGGCAGAAGCCGGCGCCCACGACCAGGAAGGACAGGCCGGTCGTCACCGGGCTCGACTGCGCGTCGAGGCGGGACGTCAGGAGGATGCCGAGTGCCAGCAGAGCCATTCCCGGCACCGCCGTCCGCCGGTGGCCGAACCGGCGCTGGAGCAGCGCGGTCGCGGGGGCGCCCAGCACCATCACCGCGGCCAGCGGCAGCATGCGCAGCGCGCTCGCGAACGGATCGAGCCCGAGGACGTGTTGGAGCAGATACGTGCCGAGGAAGAGGGTTCCGAAGAGCGCGGCGGACGCGGACACCAGAACCGCCAGCGACGCCACCAGGGGCACCGACCGCAGCACCCCGGTGGGTACGAGAGGACTCGCGGTCCGCCGCTCGTGGACGACGAAGGCCGCGCCCGCGCCGACCGCGGCGAGGACCGCGAGGACAACCGCCGCGCTCCAGCCGGCCCCGGGCAGCTCGACGAGGGCGTGCACCAGGCTCCCGAGGCAGAGTGCGAGCAGGCAGGCGCCGGGCAGTCCGAGACCTCCGCGGGCGTCATCGGCGTGCCCCTGCCGCGCAGTCCGCACCTGCGGTGCCCTCGTCCCAGCACTCCCCCGGTCAGGATCCCTTGCCTCCAATGCCCTCGCCTGTGCACTGTCCGCGTCGGGAATCCCCGCCTCCGGTGCCCGCACGAGGAGGACCAGCAACCCGACGGCGAGCGCGGGCGCGACACTCAGGAAGAAGACCGAGCGCCACCCCATTCGTACGGCGAGCGCGCCGCCGACGAGCGGCCCGGCGGCGACCGCCAGCCCGATGGCGCTGGTGCGCAGCGCGATGGGCATGGCGAGCCGATCGGAGGGATAAGCTGCGCGGAGCATGCCGAGTGTGGCCGGCTGCAGCAGCGCGCCGAAGACGCCTTGGAGCACGCGAAGCCCGATCACGAGACCGGCGCTTCTGGACAGACCGACGGCCGCCGATGTGACGGCGAAGCCCAGCGCCCCGACGACGAAGACACGGCGGTGGCCGAAGCGGTCGCCGAGCCGGCCCGCGAACACGAGCAGACTCGCCACGGCGATCAGATAGCCGGTGCTGGTCCACTGGACCTCGGTGAACGACGCCCGCAGCTCGCGTTGCATCACCGGCTGGACGACGGTGAGTACGGAGCCGTCCACGGCGACGACCATCGCACCGGTGATGCTGCTGGTCAGTGTCAGTCGCTGGAGGCGGCGCCGGCCTCGTGGGCCGGTGGTGGTGCGAGTCCGTGTGACGGTCATGGGGTACGCGGACCGAGGTGCGCGTCCAGGGCGGCGCTCAGCAGGGGTTCGACGTCGTCTCCGCCGGTGGCGAGCTGCAGGCTGCCCCAACCCCACAACTGCGCGATGCCGTGCAGATTCGCCCAGAGCGCCCCCGCGACGACCACCGGCTGGGCGCCGGAACCGTCGCCGCCGCTCGCGCCGGATTCCGCCCGTGCCCGGCCCACTAGGTCCACGAGAGTGCGGTACAGCGGCAGGCTGGTCTCGCGAAGCCCCAGTTCGGCGCTCTCCAACAGATCATGACGGAACATCAGGTCGTACATGCCCTGATCGGTTCGTGCGAAGTCGAGGTACACCCTTCCGAACAGCTCGAGTTGCGCCCGCGGGTCACCCTCCAGGCCGGCGGCGGCGACGGCCTGGACCGTCCGCGCGGCGAGATCCTCGAATCCACGGCGAGCGATGGCCGACAGCAGTGACAGGTGGGTCGGGAAGTAGCGGCGGGGGGCGCCGTGCGAGACACCAGCCCTGCGGGCGATCTCCCGCAGGGTCAGTGCCTGCAGCCCTTCCCGTGTCACGAGGTCGACCCCGACTCCGACCAGCCGGGCGCGCAGCCCTGTCTCCTGTTCGCTCATGGGACTGTTCTACCGACTGGAGTAGACAGTGTCTACTCCAGTCGGTAGAACAGTCCGGACAGGCCGGTGCACTGACACCGGTCAGGGCCCGGAGCCGGGACGGAGAACACCGCGGGAGAAGGGCGCGGGCGACGAGGGCGGAGGCCGAAGCGCGGGAGGGCTCCGCGACAGCTCTAGGCCGATTCGCAGGTCAGCTTCATCTGGGCCGCCGCATGGTGCGCCCCGATGCGCCCGGCGCTGCCCCAGTCCCGCCCCCGGTCGAGGAGTTGCACAGCGAAGACCTTGTCGCCCTTGACCGGATAACTCCTGACGGACACGAGCTCGCCGCGGTGAGCGGTCTGGCGGACGCCGAAGCCGGTGTATCCGGACCGTACGTCGTCCGGGTCGGCGAGTACGCGGTAGAAGGTGGGGTCGCCGGCGGACTCCGAGGCGCGGTTCGTCCGGGGGACGAACACCTCGAGCGCGCACGTCCGGTAGTCGTCGTCCAGCTTCCAGCTCCAGATCGCCGTGGCCCGGGTGTCCTTGGCCGTGCTGCCCGACATGGGGACGGCCGTGAAGCTGCCGTCGCAGTCGGTGTTGTTGCGGCCGCCCCTGCGGACCGAGTACCAGGCGGCGTCACCGTTCTCGAACCGGCCCACCTCACGGTACGCGCCCGTCGTGCACCCCGGGCCCGCCCACTCCTCGAACTGCCCGCCGCCGGGCAGCGCCGTCGGACCCACACGAGTCGGGATGCCGCGCCCGGGAAGGTCGGTCTCGGCGGCCTGTGCGCCGCCCCCGTCGTCGCCGTCACCGTCGGAACCGGTGAGAAGTGCGGCAGCCGCGACGAAACAGCCCAGAACGACGACGGTTCCGCCCGCCAGCAGAGCCCTGCGGAATCGGGAGAGCAGGGAGATGCGGCCGACGATCGTCTCGCGGACGACCCATGACGGCCCGGGACGCCGCTCGTCCGGGGCCACGTACCCGCAGTCGGGGCAACTCATACCGGGCAGAGGCGTGTGCCTTTCACTGCCGCATCGTTCGCACGCCATACCAGCCCACTATGCAGGAACCTCGCGGGTCACGGGGCGGGAACCGTCACGATCCGCGGTCGGCTCACGGTCCGCGGTCGGCCCATGACCGGGAGTCGGCCCATGACCGGGAGTCTCCTCCCCTGCTCCGCGGTCGGCGGCCGCGCGGAGCAGGGGGGCGCCGCGCACCGGCTCACGACCTGCGGTCTGCCGAGCCGTTCATGGAGGCTCAAGACCTGCAGTCGGCCCGGATCTGCGCGGCCGCGTGATGCGCCCCGTCGCGCCCGCCGTACCCCCAGCTCTGGCCACGGTCCACGAGTTGCACCGTCAACTCGCCCTCCCGCACGGGTAGATCGTTCACAACGACCATCCCGCCGCGCATCGTCCGCTGACCGATCTCGAAAACGGCGAGCACGGATCGGGAGTTCCGGACGTCAGCGAGGACGTGGTACCGCGTCGGATCACCGGCGACGTCCTCCTCGCGGTGACTCCACGGCACACGTACCGCGACCGAGCACGTCGCGTAGCCGCTTCCCGGGTGCCAGCTCCAGGTGACGGTGTTGCCGCTGTCCTGGTCCCGCGCACCGGACATCGGCACTGCGAGGAAACGGCCGTCGCACCCGTTGCCCCGGTGGCCGCCGGAGCCGACCTCGTACCAGCCGTCACGGTCGTCCGAGTAACGGCCCTGCGTACGAACGCCGTTCGGGCAGCCCGGTCCGGCCCACTCGCTGAACCAGGCCGCTTCCCCGGCGGGCGGTTCGGCCCGCGGTACGGACGGCACCGGCCGGGGGGCGGGTGCGGACACGGGCGGTGTCGGCTTCCCCGCCGTGGGCCGGGGCGTCGGATTGGCGGACGTGGCACTCGGTTCCGGCACGTCCTCCGGGAAGAACGTCGGGCCGATCCTCTGAGGCATCCCGCCCAGCGCGATGTCTTCCGCGACCGGTCGCGCATCGTCGGCGCGTTCGCTGTCACCGCCGCCGGCGGTTGCGAGGAGCGTGACTCCGAGCGCCAGCACACACAGCGAGAGGACGGCTACCGCCCCCGCCAGCATCGTCCTTCGCTCGATGACCGGCTCGCCGGGCGTCCGGTGCGCCGGCACGGACTCGACGGTGCACGAATCGAGCACCATCCCCGGCAGCGCGCCCCGGTGCGTCCCTCCGCATCTCTCGCAGACCATGCGGGTCACTATGCAGCGGACGGAATACCGGCCGGTAGACGTAGGGGTATATCAACGCGGTATCGATCCGGGGCCCGTCCAACGGGTGGGCACTGGCAGCCCGTTGCGGGGGCCGAGAGAGGCCGTCAACGGGGACTGCCGGTGCCCGTCGCACGGACGTGGTGCCCGCGCACGGACGTCGGTGCCCACCGCGCGGACGTCGGGTGCCCGTCGCAGGGGCTGCCCCATGGGATGTTCGCCCGCCCGTCGCTGGGGCGCCCGGCACCGGGACGGACGAAGGGCCGCCTCGGGGCATCCGACACCGGGACGGACGAAGGCCGCCTCGGGGCGCCCGGCAAAGGGCGGACAAAGAGCCGTCGCGGGGCCCGGCATGCGTTCGGACGAGGGCGCCGCGGGGGACAGCATGCGTTGACCTTGCCCCAGGGGCAGGCCGCATCGTCCTCGACAACCGGGCGGACCCCCCGCCCGGTGACGGAGGATGGGCCCGTGCATGACGACTCCCTGCTCACCATCGGGGCCTTCGCAGCGCGGGCGCGGCTCTCGCCGAAGGCACTGCGCCTCTACGACCGGCTCGGCCTGCTCACCCCGGCGTACGTCGACGCGGCGACCGGCTATCGCTGGTACCGCGCCGAACAGGTCGATCGCGCCCGGCTGGTCGCGCTCCTGCGGCAGATCGACATGCCGCTGGCGCGGATCGCCGACGTGGTGGAACTGCCGGGACCGCAGGCCGCTGGGGCGCTGGCGGCGTACTGGGCCGAGGTCGAGGAACGCCGTGCCGTGCAGGGCGCCGTCGTGGCCCATCTCCGTGACCGGCTCTCAGGCAGGAGACAGACGATGTACGAGATCAGGACGACGGACGTGGCCGAGCAGGCGGTCCTCACCGAGAGCCGCAGGCTGCTGGCGGACGAGCTGCCCCGCTGGATCCCGGCGGCCCTCGGCCGCCTGGAGCAGGCGGCCGAGGAGTGCGGTGGCGTCGCGGGGCCGCCGTACGTCGTCTACCACGCCGAGGTCGGTCCGGACAGCGACGGCCCGGCGGAGGCGTGTGTGCCGGTCGCCGACGCCCGCGCCGCACAGCGCTGGATCGACGAGCACCGGACGGGGGCGGTCCTCCGTGTGGAGCCCGCCGGGCGCCTCGCCTACACCAGGGTGACCAAGGCGCAGGTGGCGTATCCGCAGATCGGGTCGGCCTTCGACGCCGTCGAGCGCTGGACCGCCCAGCAAGGGCTGACGGTCGCCGGCCCGTGCCGCGAGGTGTACTTCGCGGACTGGGACGCGGCGTCGGCCACGGACGAGGTCTGCGACGTCGCGTTCCCGGTGGCCTGACAGGCGCGGCTCTCACTCAACGGCGGCCAGGGCGGCGGCGCCACGGCGCCCCCGCGAGTGACGGCCGGCCGCGGGGGCGAGTGACGGCGACGGGGGCGCCGGAGCTCGCCCCACGTCGGTCGGATGATCGGGCGATCGGGCCTCCGGGCGGTCCGACGAACGAGGCGGAGCCACAGGTGGTCCGGCGGACGGCCGGACTGCCGGGCGAGGGGCGAGGGGCGAGGCGCGAGGGGCGAGGGGCGAAGGGAGACTCGGGGAGAACCAGGGCGCTGGGGCAGGGGGCAGGGAGTCGGGGGCGGACGACCGGGGGCGTCCCATCGCCCCCACCCTCGGCCCGAGTCGCCCGGCGGCGCTCCCTGCGACCGGGGGCGGCCGCCCGTCCGTCCGTCCGCCGTACGCGCGGCTCCGCTCAGCGCCTCCGCAGCTCAGCGCCTCCGGCCCGGCTCTCCCTGCAGCTCCTCCGGCCCGGCTCCCCGGCTCAGCGCGTCCGTCCCGGCTCCCCGGCTCAGCTCCTCGCCCTCAGCGCCTTCCGCTCAGCTCCTCCGGACACGGCGTGCCGCGAGGAAGCTGGTACGGGGCCGCCAGCCGGTAGACACCCGCGCGCGGGGCGAGGAGTTCCGTCCATTCGTCCCTCTCCGTGTCCGCCTCCGCCTTCAGCAGACAGCCGGCGACATTGACGAACTCCTTCGGCTCGTCGTCCTCCCGGAGCATCGACGCCGCGGTCTCCTGTGGCTGCTCCACACTCCGGCCCTGCTCGTCCACGAGCCCCAGCCACGGCGAGTACGGAACGCGGATCAGCACCCGGCCCGCCTCGCGTACATGGATCCGCAGCTCACCGGCGCCCGCCCGGTCCACGGTCGCCGGCGGGTCCGCCAGCGGCGTCGGGTCGCGGACGGCGAAGAGCCGCCAGTTCGCGTCCGACCAGACCGGCTTCAGATAGGGCTGACCGCGCTCGACCAGTTCCGCCTCCTGCCGTGCGCCCGAGTCCGGCTTGCCCGTCGGCAGCACCACGTAGTGGACGGCCCAGCGGTCCAGCCACTCCCGGTAGTTCGTGGCGTCGAGCGTGTCGTCGTAGAAGAGCGGGTTGCGTTCCATGTCCGCCTGCCGGTTCCAGCCGCGCGCGAGGTTGACGTACGGCGCGAGCGCCGACGCCTCGCGGTGGCTGCTGGCCGGTACGACCTCCACACGCCCCTTCTCGGCGCCGACCTCCTGGAGTTCGTTCACCAGTGGCGCGAGTTCCCGCGTCCAGGACGCGGCCGGCGCGGTGCGCACGATGTCGTCGACGCTCTTGAAGCCGATCCACGCGTTGAGCCCCGCGAACGCCAGGACGACCGCGTACCACCTGCGCGAACGCGGCACGGCGTACGGCAGCGCCGCCAGCAGCACGACCCCCGCGAACAGCATCGGGAGCCGCGAGACGTTCGAGCCGATCTGCGAGTCCACGAGGAAGGTCAGCAGCGTGCCGGCGGAGTACACCCCGGCCGCGGTACGGACGGTGCGCCACGCACGCGGTACGAGGAAGAGGACGAGGACGCCGAAGAGGAACGGCAGCGACGTCGAGCCCAGCGACATCGGCTGCGTACCGGAGAACGGGAACAGCCACGCCGACAGCGCCACGACCACGACCGGGGCGATCCCCAGCGCGTAGGCGCCCGGACGGCGCCCGTTCAGGAACAGCGCGGCGGCGACGACCCCGAGGAACAGTCCCGCGACCGGGCTCGATGCGGTCGCGAGGCCGGCCAGCGGCGCGGCGAACGCGGCCTTCGCCCAGCGTTTACGCCGCCAGCGGTGAGGCCAGCAGAACACCGCCGCGACCGCCCCGAGGGCGAACACCATCCCCAGCCCGAACGTGACCCGCCCCGACAGCGCGTTGCAGAGGAACGCGAACACCCCGGCCAGCGCGCAGGCCAGCGGGTTCCGAACCGCCCGTACCCGCGTCAGGATCAGAGCGGTCAGCGCGGCGGAGAGGGTCCCGACGACCATCATCGTCGTGCGCACGCCGAGGAGGGACATCAGGTACGGGGACACCACGCTGTACGAGACCGGGTGCATCCCGCCGTACCAGGCGAGGTTGTACGCCGAGTCGGGATGCCGGCCGACGAACTCGGCCCAGGCGTCCTGAGCGGCGATGTCGCCGCCGCTGTTGGCGAAGAAGAAGAACCACCCGAGGTGGAGGAAGGCCGCCAGCCCGGTCGCCACGAGGACGGGACGCCGCGACAGCGCGTCGGTCAACCGGGAGCGGGTGGAAAGGGGGCGCCTGGGCCGCGCGTCGGTCAACCGGGAGCGGGTGGACCCGGAGGAGCCGTCGGTCGCAGCACCGTCGGGCCCCGAGCCGTCGAGCCCGGCGCCTTGGAGGCCCGAGCCGTCGAGCCCGGCGCCTTCGAGGCCCGAGCCGTCGAGCCCGGTGCCTTGGACCCCTGAGCCGGGTTCCGATCCGTCGAGCCGTGCCGCGCGCGAGGCGGGGAGCCGGGAAGACGGGGGGGCTTCGCCGGACGGGGCGGCCTCGGAAGTCCCGACCGGCCCATGAGGTGCGGGGATGCCTGGAGACGTCGACAACTCCCGGATCGCGGCGGTCTCACGCGACACCGGAGCCACGGATGCCACGGATGCCACGGAGGCCACGGCGGAGGGGGCTGACGGGGGAGCGACGGACCCGGTGAGCACGACGGACCCGGCAGCCACGGCGGGTGCGGTCGATCCTGCGGTCTCGTGGGGCGCCGGGCGCCCGGAAGCAACGGGGCACGCGACGGACTCGGGGGACCCGGGTGCGGAATCCTCCCCTATTCGTGGGCCCTTCGCGGCTCGTGGACCTCTCACGGCGCTGCTCTCGTCCGCGTGTGTCGGCTCGACGGTGGTCACTGCGGCTCCCGTGGTCTCGCTTCCCGTGCTCGGGGACGCCGTCCCGGCTTCGCGACCTGCCCCGGGCCGGGAGACGCCGCGATTCGGGGACGCTAGCACGGTGTTGATGCGCCGGACGGGGGCACGGAGGTCCGTGCCCCCGTCCGGCTGCCCGATGTCAGCCCAGGCGGGTCAGCCTCGCGCCGAACCCGGGTTCCGCGAGCGCCTCCTGGAGGGCGACCGGCACGGTGACCTGGCTGGCGCCCTCGCCGACGGTCAGCGAACCGACGACCGTACCGGCCGCCGCCTCGTGCGGCGGGACCTTGCCGCCGTTCGTCAACTCGAGCTTGACGGTGAGCCCGGACCAGCCGACGGCCCTGACGTCCTTGGTGGCCACCAGCGGGACCGAGCCGCCCAGGCCGTCCTCGACCACTCCGACGACCTGGCCCTTCTTGACGATCGTCGCGTTCTTCAGGGCGTCCTGCGTGGCGAGCATCAGCTCCCTGCTCGCCTTGATCGCGGTACCGAGGATCGGGGTGTCGTACTGCGCGAGCACGGCACCGACGATCAGCTGGTCCGTGTCGCCGACCATCTTGTGGGCGGCGAACAGCAGATTGCCACCGGCCTTGGTGGTGCTGCCGGTCTTGATGCCGAGCGCGCCGTCGTAGGGCGGCAGCTCGTTGTAGTTCCGCCACGTCTTGCCCGACGGGTCCGTCCACTCGGGCAGCTTGGTGATGTCCATCAGAGCCTTGATCTCGACCAGCTTCAGCCCCAGCTTGACCTGGTCCTCGGCCGTGCTGACCGTCGTCGCGTCCAGCCCGGACGGGTCCGTGTACGTGGTGTTCTTCATCCCGAGCTCGTCCGCGGCGGCGTTCATCTTCTCGACGAACGCCTTCTCCGAGCCCGAGTCCCAGCGAGCGAGCTGGCGTGCGATGTTGTTCGCGGACGGAATCATGATCGCCGCCAGCGCGTCCCTCAGGCTGATCTTGTCGCCCTTCTTGACGGTGTTGAGCGTCGACTCGTTGTCCGTCTTGTCGAGCTGGCCCTCCGCCTCGCCCTTGGCATCGATCTCGATCATGGGCCCGGGCTCGCCCGGCTTGAGCGGGTGGTTCTTGAGGATCACGTACGCCGTCATGGACTTGGTCACGCTCGCGATCGGCACGGGCTTCTGCTCCCCGGAGGAGCCGAGCGTGCCGAGCCCGGACGCGGCCATGTACGCCTGGCCCTTGGCGGGCCAGGGCAGCTGCGGGGCCGCTCCCCCGAACTCGTACGTCGGCTCGGCCGTCAGCGAGAGGGTGGGGTCCGGGAGCGGACGCATGGTCTGTACGACTGCGAAGACGATCAGGAGTAGTACGACGAGCGGCGTCCAGATCCTGACCCGCCGCACCAGGGTGCGGACGGGAGTCTGCGGGGGCGGCGGAGTGTTCGTCAGCTCGGCGAGCAGATCGAGCGGCGGCTTGGGCGGCAGCGGCTGCTGCTTGGTGCGCTCGGGCTCGGTGAGCGAGGCGGGTGGGGCGGCGGGGGACGTCGCGGGACCGGCCGGCTTCGTGCTCGGAGGAGCCGACTGCGCGGAGGGCGGGGCGGCCCGTACGTCGTCGCGCCGCAGCGGTACGAAAGTACTGGTCCGCTCGGCGGCGGCCTCGGGGGCGGATGCGGCGGCGGCCTCGGGGGCGGACTCGGCGGCGTCGCCGGAGGTCCGGTCGGGGTCGGGCCCGGACCCCGGGACGGCCGGGGCGGACCCGGAGGCACCGCTGCGGCCGGACGTCGTCCTCTCGCCAGTGGCGCCCCTGGCGCCGGGGCCGTCGTCGGACGCCGGCTTCGCGCCGGACCCCGACTCGGGCTTCGACCTCTCGCTCGGGGGCTCGGTGACCCTGAGCGCGGTGGTGCGCTCGGCCTCCTTCTCCGCACCCTCCGTGCCGGGACGCTCCGCATCCGCGCCGTCCGCATCCGCGCCGTCCGCATCCGACTGCGCCGAGGTGGTGGACGAAGCGGCGGGCGTCGCGGCCCGCTTCGGTGCCGCGGGCTGCGAAGTGACCTTCAACGCGGTGGTCGGCTGGTCCACGGCGGGCCGGGGCAGGGTCTTGAAGACGGCCGTCGGCTGGTCGACGACCGTCCGGCCCCGGGCGTCCCCGGCGTCGGCGTCATCGGCGTCGGCGTCGGCGTCGGCGTCATCGCCTTCATCGGCGGTCCCGGCGGAACCCGCGAGCCCGGCGGAACCCGCGAGCCCGGCGGGACCCGCCGGCGCGACGGCGCCGCCGGTACGACTCGAGGGACCTTCGCCGGGGCCGTCCTCCGCAGCGGCGGTTTCCCTGTCGGCGCTCCGGGCGGCGGCCCAGCTGGGCGCCCTGGTCCGGGAGCCCTCCCCCGGGCTCGAGCCGTCCGAGGCCGAACCGCCCGCGCTCCCGCGGGCGGCGTCCTCGTCGTCCTCGGCCCGGTCCGCGTCGGCCGGTGATTCCGCGTCGACGGACTTGCGGGGCGGGGACGTCGTGGGCCTCTTCCCGGCCTTGCCGGCCGCCTCGTGGGCGCTGGGGGCGCGTTCGGGGGCCTCGTCGCCCGCCACCGCCTCCGGAACGTCCGCGTCCGCCTCGTCGTCGCCGGAGGGCCCGCCGGCGGGTGAGGCAGCGGATGCGGGCCTACCGCCCCTTTGCTCGTCCGTACCCTCGTCCGCGGCGGTACCCGCCTCCGCGGTCTCGTCCGCCGTGCCGCCCTTTCCGGAGACCCACGCGGCCACCGCCGCACGGAGGCGGTCCTCGCCGTCGGCAAGGCGGTCCTCGGGTGCGGCGGACCCGGCCGCGTCGTCGGAACCGGCCGCGGACCCGGACGCGTCCCCGTCAGTGCCAGTGCCAGTGCCAGTGCCAGTGCCAGTGCCCGCGTCGGCGGACGCGTCCGAGCCCGCCGGTTCGGACGACTTCGAGGACTCGGCGCGCTCCTCCGGATCGGACGGCAGCGTCCTGAACACCGCCGTCGGCCGGTCGGCACGCCCCTCGGTGGACGCCCCCGCCGAACGGGCCACGGCAAGCCGCGGATCACGTTCGCCCGGAGTCGTCTCCCCCGACGACTTCTGCTGCTCCGACTTGTCGGGGGACTCGCCCGCCACCGTGCCTCCTCCGTGCCTCAAACTGAACCCGCCGTGGCGCTGGTACCACCCGCACCACTGTCCGAACCATCTCTCAGTGTCCTGTGTGGACCCCTTGGCCCCCGTGCTAGACGAGAACGACATACCTGCCGGTTCCCACACGAAGCACCCAGGCGCTCTCGACAGACCAATGTGAGAGGCGTCACCCTGTCATTCATCCACGCGGGGAGGCATGGATGGGCAGGAGCCGCAGAACACTTCCGGAGGAGCTTCTGCTGCTCGCTCTGGACCCGGCCACGGGTACCACAGCGCAGCCGCAGTCGCTCGACCTCGGCCTGGCCGGAGCACAGCTAGTGGAGCTGGCACTGGCAGGACGGATAGCCCCAGACGGGGATCGTATCGCCGTGGTGATGCCACGGCCGACAGGAGATCCGACACTGGACTCCGCACTGGAACTGCTGCGCAGGCGCGGCAGTCCGGTCCGCGCGGTCCACTGGATCGGCGGGCCCCGGCTGGGGTTGCGCCAGACCTACCTTTCACATCTGGAGAGGTGCGGCATGGTCCATGCCGTGGCGGGCCAGATGTGCGGGGTGCTGCCGACGACTCGCTACCAGGCGACGGACACGGCGATCAGCCGGGAGATCAGGGCCCGGCTGGACAGCGCGATCCGCACCGGCGTACCGCCGGACCCCCGGACGGCCGCACTCGCCGCACTGGCGCACGCGGTCGGCCTGGGCAAGCACCTCTATCCCGGCAACGAAGGGCGGTCCTCCCGCTCCCGGCTCCGGGACCTGATCAGGCACGACCCCATGGGCGGACTCGTGGCGCACGCCGTGATGGACGTTCAGAACGGCGCGTCGGCGCAACCGCGCCGCGGTTCGGCGGCACCGGGTCGGCAGCCGGCCGTCCAGATGCCGGCACGACGCGGCAGCATGGCCCGCGCCGCCGCTCACTAGTACCGGTACGGTCACCGGCCCGGATACGCACAGGGGTACCGGACCGTGCTCGTCCGGGCCGGGCTGTGCACACGGACGCGGACACGTCCCACGGATGCGCCTGCCGCACCCGTGCGAGCGTGGACGCGGCCGTCAACCACCCGTTCGCCCGCCCGCCGGGAGGAACCGCCGCACCGGCGTCGCACGAGACCGGTTCGGGAGCCGCAGGGGGCGCGGGGCAGTCGTACGCTCGACCGCCCCGCGCTCCCTCTTCGGCATGCGCGCACCCCGACGCGCACATCCCGACGCGCACCCGGCCCTCGTGCCCTCGACCCTGCGCCCACTTCACAAGAGCACTCGGGCGGGCAGGGGACAGCGCCGGCGTCGCTTCCCCACGCATGCGACCGCGCCCGCCGGGGGCTTCACGCGTACAACCGTGCTTCTGTTCGCGCGCTCACGGGTGCGCGCTTCCGCCCCGCGCCGCACGCAACCGGTGTTTTGTCCCCCGCATTGTGCGCGCGTGTCGTCGTTTTCCAGCGCGAGCAGCACCTTTGGTGGCAGTCTGCTGAGACGTAGATACGCACAGCAACAAGGACAGCACAGCAGTCCACAGCCGGAGGTGCAGTTCCCGTGGCGTCCAACGTCAACCCCACCGTCAGGCGCCGCCGTTTGGGCCAGGAGTTGCGCCGGCTCCGCGAGCTCAAGGGCATGACCGCGGAGGAGGTGGCGGATCGCCTGCTCGTCTCCCAGTCGAAGATCAGCCGACTGGAGAACGGCCGGCGCTCGATCAGCCAGCGCGATGTGCGCGACCTCTGCGGAGTCTACGAGGTCGAGGACCACCGCGTGGTCGACTCTCTGATGCAGATGGCCAAGGACTCGCGCCAGCAGGGCTGGTGGCACGCCTTCGGCGACATCCCGTACAGCGTCTACATCGGCCTGGAGACTGACGCGGCCAGCCTCCGGGTCTACGAGCCGCAGATCGTGCCGGGTCTGCTCCAGACCAGGGAGTACGCGGAGGCGCTCATCACCGGTGCGCTGCCCGAGACCCCGAGCAGCGACGTGGAGAAGCGCGTCCAGGTCCGGGTCCGCCGCCAGGAGCGGATCGCCTCCGACGAGACTCCGCTCCGGCTGTGGGCGGTGGTCGACGAGGCCGCGCTGCGCCGGGTCGTGGGGAACAGGGAGATGATGCGCGAGCAGCTGGAGCATCTCGTCGAGCAGTCGCAGCTGCCGCACGTCACCGTCCAGGTCCTGCCGTTCAGCATGGGCGCCCATCCCGGGATCACCGGTCACTACGCCATTCTGGAGTTCCCCGACGCGTCGGACTCCAGCGTCGTGTACATCGAGGGCGTCACCAGCGACCTGTACCTGGAGAAGGCCAACGACGTCCACAAGTACACCGTGATGTACGAGCATTTGCGGGCGCAGGCGTTGAACGTGGAGCAGACACGGGAGTTCATCGAGGACATCGCCAAGTCCTACGCGAAGTAGGCCCGGTTCAACTGCCGTTCGCTCGGCCTTCGCGGTCGTGAGGGCGCCCTGGGAAGCGGGGCGGGAAGTTGCGAGGGCGCACGGTACACCTTCGCTGCCGTTTCCCGTAAGAGCGAAGTGGAATATGCCATCCGGTCGAGTGAACGGACGTTCTCAGCGGTCGAGCGCGCCAAGTAGCGTCGTGATCACGCCGTCGAGCACGTCGGCCGCACCGTCGAAACACGGAACCGGAGAAAGACATGGCTATTCACCAGGGCGCCACGGACACTTGGGTCAAATCCTCGTACTCCGGCGGAAACGGCGCATGTGTCGAGGTCAAGTCCCCTGTTGTGCGGGCGATCGCCGTCCGCGACTCCAAGGCCCCCGAGGGCCCGTCCATCACCTTCGTCCCCGACTCCTGGACCGCGTTCCTGCACGGTGTGAGCAAGGGCTCCCTCTAGGGTTCCGCACCCGAATCCGGAAGCAGACGAACGGGAGCCGGAGGCTTCCGGCGTCGGCCCGCCCCACGGGCGCCGGGCCGGCCAGCGTCGGGACACCGCGACTCGACGAACAGAGCCCTCTCGACTGGTCCGCCGTCCCGGCCGAGGGGGCTCGGCACTGCGTCCACCGCCCGTCATCTTCGGGAGCGGAGCCCGGCCGCCTCTCCACTAACGCAGCTCGTCCACATAGCGGTCCGTGCCGGGGACCGTGGGGATGAACGGCGCCACCAGCTCGATCCTCCCCAGCTCTCCCGCGTCCAGCCCGGCGAAGTGCTCCTCCCAGCCGTCCCTCGGGTCCTGCTCCAGGAACCACAGCAGCGTCAGTCGGGTGTCCACGCCCTCCACCTGTTCCACGTACGTCATCCGGTCCAGCGGCAGAGGCGTGGGCCGGAACACGGTCACCATCGCCGCAGGGGAGGCGGCGCCGCCCTTCGGCGCGAGCCGTTTCGGCAGTTCCCGCGACCGCAGCCACTCCAGCAGCTCCGCCCGGCGCTCCGGACTCTCCGCGTCGATCACCTCCACGACCAGCCCCGCGTACGGATGGTCGAGCGCGTGATAGTCCCGCGGACCTGCGGCGCCGTCCCGGTAGACGGTCGTCACATGGTCCTGGAACGCGGTGAACACATGGGTGCGGGCCTGGTGGACACGGCCGTCGCGATTGAGCCGCTTGTTGATCCCGACCGTCCAGCGCATGTGGTCGTCGTAACGGCCCTCGGTGATCCAGTAGGTGGAGATGTAGCAGCCTGCGGTGACCGGCTGCGCCACCGCCGACTTCTCCGGGTAGCGCAGCAGCCGCAGTTCGCGGGTGGCGACCCAGCGGCGCCCCGCGAACATCCAGGGCATCGCCATGGCGCCCGCGTAGTAGTGGTCGTCCTCGTACCAGCGGTTGTACGCGTACTCATGGCCGGGACGCGGCTCGACCATGGTGATCAGCGCATGGCCGGGACGTACCCCGTAGGGGCCGACGGCCGCCAGTTCCGCGTACAGCCCGGACCGGGTGTCCTCGCTCACGACGCTCCCCTTCCCAGCACGGCGCTCCCCTTCCCTCCCGTGGTCGACCGACCTACTCTGACGCACCGTCAGACAAAGGGCCAGAGCCGGGAGCCGCCGAGATGCTGCTGCAGGACAGGACCGTCATCGTTTCCGGCGTGGGCGCCGGACTCGGACACCGCGTCGCCGAGACCGTCGTACGGGACGGCGGCAACGCCGTCCTCGGTGCCCGCACCGAGGCGAACCTCGTGAAGACCGCCGGCGAGATCGACCCCACCGGCACCCACACCACCCACCGCCCCACCGACATCACCGACGAGGCCCAGTGCGAGGCGCTCGCCGCCCTCGCACTGGAGCGCTTCGGGCGCATCGACGCCGTCGTGCACGTCGCCGCCTGGGACAGCCACTTCGGCGGCGTCGAGGACGCCGACTTCGCCACCTGGCAGCAGATCGTCGACGTCAATCTGCTGGGCACCCTGCGCATGACACGCGCCTGTCTGCCCGCCCTCAAGCAGCGCGGAGGATCGGTCGTCTTCATCGGCACCCAGTCCGCGGTGGCCGCCCCCTCCCAGGTCAGGCAGGCGGCATACGCGGCATCGAAGGGCGCGCTGACCTCCGCCATGTACTCCCTGGCCCGGGAGCTCGGTCCGCACCGGATCCGGGTCAACACGGTGCTCCCGGGCTGGATGTGGGGCCCGCCGGTCCAGGCGTACGTCCGCTTCACCGCGGGCACCGAAGGAGTTCCCGAGTCCGAGGTGCTGTCCCGCCTCACGGAACGCATGGCCCTCCCGGAACTCGCCACCGACGGGGACGTCGCCGAGGCCGTCGCCTTCCTCGCCTCGGACCGCGCCCGCTCGATCACGGGCCAGTCCCTCCTGGTCAACGCCGGCGAACTGATGAGGTAACCGCCACGGCCGAACCATCGCGGCAGCCACCGCCGCGGACCGGGCGGCACCCCCGCGGACCGGGTCACACCCCCGCGAACCGGGTCACACCGCCTCGGACCTGACCCGGCCGCCCGGGAGTGCCGGGGCGCTCACTCCTGGCGGGAGCCGCCCCGCTCCGGGGCTCGGCGGCCGGGCCGGTGCACGTGCCGACTGCCCGGAAGCAGACCGGCCCCGACCGTGCGCGAGCGGGTCGCGGCCGGCCGGACTCAACCTCGCGGATAGCGCTGGAGCCAGCCGGGGGCGGAGGCGGCGGGCCCGTGGAGCGCCGGTCCCTGGGTCATCTCCATGGCGAAGTCGTCGGCGAGTTCGAGGACCGTGGAGCGGCCCTCGATCTCGGACAGCCAGGCGGGCGGCAGGGCCGTCTCTCCGTGCAGCGCGCCGAGCAGGGCGCCGCAGAGAGTGCCGGTGGTGTGGGAGGGGCCGTCGTGATTGACGGCGAGGCGGAGCCCGTGGCGGACGTCCTCGCTGACGAGGGTGCAGTAGACGGCGACGGCGAGGGCGTCCTCGGCGTTCTCGGGGTCACCGAGCGCGTCGATGCGGGTGGCACTCGGAATGCCCTGGCGCACGGCGCCCAGGGCCTGCTTGAGCGCATCGCTCACGGGCTGGTGCCCTGGCCTGGGCGTGAGCAGGGACAGCGCCCGCTGGACGGTCCCGTCGACGGTCTCGCCCCGGGCAAGCCCGTGGACGATCACCGCGAAGGCGCCGGCCGAGAGGTACGCGGTGGGGTGGCCGTGGGTCTGCGCCGCGCACTCCACGGCCAGCTGGCAGACCAGCTGCGGCTCCCAGCCCACGAGCAGCCCGAAGGGAGCGGACCGCACGAGCGCACCGGCGTCGCGGGCCGTGGGGTTCTTGGGTTTGTCGACGGTGCCGAGCACCTCGTCCGCGAGACCGGTGAGGCAGGCGGGGGCGGGGTCGCGGCGGGTGTAGAGCCATTCCTCGCGGGCGAGCCAGCCGTTGTCCTTGCGACGCTCGTCGGGTCCCCAGTCCCGCTGGGTGGCCGCCCAGCGCAGATGGGCGCGGTGGACGTCGGTCGGCGGGTGCCAGGCGCCGGTGTCACGGCGGACCTGGGCGCGTATGAGGCCGTCGACGGTGAAGAGGGTCAGCTGGGTGGCGGCGGTGACCGCGCCGCGGCGGCCGTAGGCGGGAACGAGATCGGTGACGCCGTCCGGGCCGTGGGCGGCGCGTATCTCGTCGAGCGACAGCGCGGCGACCCCGGCGCCCAGTGCGTCGCCGATGGCCCCGCCCAGCAGACAGCCGCGCACCCGGGCGCGGAAGTCCTGCTGCTCGGCACGTCCCCAGACGGCTGCGGCTGGTGTGGTCACGCGGCTCCCTACCTTCTCGTGCGGAGCACTGTAATCGACCGCGAGAGATCGCTTCATGGGCGCGATCCAGCCGGAACGGCCGCTGAAGCGGAATGCCACGGTCGGCTTCGGGCCGGTTCCGATCGCCGCCCGCGGCCTGCCAGGTACGGGTGAGACATCGGCGGCACCCGGCCGCCGGCCGCCTTGACCTGCACGGTCGTGGGTGTCGTCGGCCGGGCGTCGCGGAGGGCGGGGTCACCGGCGCGGGACGGGCGTCCTCCTCAGCCCTGCTCCAGCACCGGCAGCAGCTCCGGGAGGTGGCCGTCGGAGTCCGCAGCCGCGCGTCGCCGCTCCGCTGGGACCTCGCCGTACAGCGTCGTACGGGGCCTCGACGGGCGTCCGGCGGCGTCGGCGATGGCCGTCAGGTCGCGGACGGAGCGGTACGAGCCGTAACTGGAACCGGCCATCCTGGAGATGGTCTCCTCCATCAGCGTGCCGCCGACGTCGTTCGCACCGGAGCGCAGCATCTCCGCGGCGCCTTCCGCGCCGAGCTTCACCCAGCTGGTCTGGATGTTCGGGATGTGCGGGTGGAGCAGCAGCCGGGCCATCGCCGTGACGGCCCGGTTGTCGCGGGTCGTGGGCCCGGGCCTGGCGATCCCGGCCAGGTAGACGGGCGCGTTGGTGTGGATGAAGGGCAGGGTCACGAACTCCGTGAACCCGCCCGTCTGCTGCTGGATGCGGGACAGGGTACGGAAATGGCCCAGCCAGTGGCGGGGCTGGTCGACGTGCCCGTACATCATCGTCGACGAGGAGCGGATGCCCAGTTCGTGGGCGGTGGTGACGACCTCGATCCAGGTGGCGGTGGGCAGCTTGCCCTTCGTCAGCACCCAGCGCACCTCGTCGTCGAGGATCTCCGCGGCCGTCCCGGGGATGGAGTCCAGACCCGCCTCCTTGGCCGCGGTCAGCCACTCGCGGATCGACATACCGGTGCGCGTCGCGCCGTTCACGACCTCCATGGGGGAGAACGCGTGCACGTGCATGCCGGGGACGCGCTGCTTCACGGCCCGGGCGATGTCGAAGTACGCGGTGCCGGGCAGGTCGGGGTGGATGCCGCCCTGCATGCACACCTCGACCGCGCCGACGTCCCACGCCTGCTGGGCGCGGTCGGCGACCTGGCCCAGAGACAGGGTGTACGCGTCGGCGTCGGTCCGGCGCTGGGCGAAGGCGCAGAAGCGGCAACCGGTGTAGCAGACGTTGGTGAAGTTGATGTTGCGGGTGACGATGTACGTGACGTCGTCGCCGACGACGTCACGGCGCAGGTCGTCGGCGATCGAGCAGAGCGCGTCCAGCGCGGGCCCGTCGGCGTGCAGCAGCGCGAGGGCCTCGTCGTCGGTGAGCTTCGCCGGATCGTCCGCCGCCGTGGCCAGGGCGTGCCGTACGTCGGTGTCGATGCGCGACGGCACCATGCCGGGCGCCGCCGCCTCGCGCAGGGCGCCCCAGTCCCCGTACACCTCGTCGAAGTCCTCCCGGCGGTCCGAGGTCCGGCCGTCGGTGTCGATGGTGCGGTGCAGATCGGTCCGCCCGCTGGCGACGAAGCCCTCGTCCGGCTCCTGCCAGGGCAGGCCGGCGGGCAGCGCGCCCTCGATGGCGAGACCGGTCCCGGGGTCGGCGAGGGCCCGCACGTGCGGGAGCAGCCGGGGGTCCAGCCAGGGCTCACCGCGCCGGACGAACTCCGGGTACACGGCGAGCCGTTCGCGCAGCCGGAATCCGGCGGCCGCCGACCGCTCGGCGAGCAGGTCGATCTGGGGCCACGGCCGCTCGGGGTTGACGTGGTCGGGCGTCAGCGGCGACACCCCGCCCCAGTCGTCGATGCCGGCGCCGATGAGGCGTCCGTACTCCTCGTCCACGAGGTTCGGAGGCGCCTGGAGGCAGCCGGAGGGGCCCATGATGTGCCGGGCGACGGCGATGGTGGCGACGAGGTCGTCCAGCTCGGCGTCCGGCATGCCGCGCATCGCCGTGTCGGGCTTGGCGCGGAAGTTCTGAACGATCAGCTCCTGGATGCCGTGGTAGGCGCGGGATACCCGGCGCAGCGCGAACAGCGACTCCGCGCGCTCCTCGTACGTCTCGCCGATCCCGATCAGCAGCCCGCTGGTGAACGGCACGGAGCTGCGCCCCGCGTCCTCCAGCACCCGCAGCCGCACCGCCGGCTCCTTGTCGGGCGATCCGTGGTGCGGACCGCCGGGCTCGGACCAGAGACGGGTGGCCGTGGTCTCCAGCATCATGCCCATCGAGGGGGCGACGGGCTTGAGCCGCTGGAAGTCCGTCCAGGTCATCACGCCCGGGTTCAGGTGGGGCAGGAGCCCGGTCTCCTCCAGGATGCGGATCGCCATGGCCCGTACGTAGGCGATGGTGTCGTCGTACCCCTCCGCCTCCAGCCACTCGCGCGCCTCGGGCCAGCGGTCCTCCGGCTTGTCGCCGAGGGTGATGAGGGCTTCCTTGCAGCCCAGTTCGGCTCCGCGCCGTGCGATGTCCAGCACCTCGTCCGGCGACATGAACATGCCTTCGCCGGCGCGGCGGAGCTTGCCGGGGACGGTGGCGAAGGTGCAGTAGTGGCACTTGTCCCGGCACAGTCTGGTGAGCGGGATGAACACGCTCTTCGAGTACGTGATGACCCCGGGCCGCCCCGCCGCCTCCAGCCCCGCGTCCCGCACCCGAGCCGCGGACGCGCACAGGTCCTCCAGGTCCGTGCCGCGCGCCTGCAGCAGCACGGCGGCCTCCCCGATGTCGAGCGCGACACCGTCCCGGGCCCGCCTGAGGGCGCGGCGCATCGCGTTGGCGGTCGGACGACCCGCCTGGTCTCCGACCCGGTCGCCCGCCTGGTGATCCGTCATGCAGCGAGCATACGAGCGCGGACGGACAGTGGGACGGGGGTGGGGGCGTATGCGCCGAAAAGGGTCGGTGGCAGGGTCGGGCGGAGGTGCCGGGCGCCGGGGGGCCGCGGACGGGACGGACGTACCATCCGGGGGCACGGGAGTACGGGGCGCGAGGGTCCGACGACACGGGTCCCGGTGATCGGTGGTACGGGGCGGGGGTCGTGATGGTCGGTACGGCGAGGCGACGTTCCTGGTTCGGTCGGTGACGACCGGGCGATGCGCACGCCTCGATCCCGGTGAACGACGACCACCCGCCGGCCCTGTGGAGGGGGACGCCTGGAGCGTGGACGCCCGGGCTGGGCGGTCGGCGCAGGATCGCCTGGCCGGGAGGAGGGCGGGGCGGGGCGAGTGACGCGTTGCGTACGAAGCTCCGGCACCCCGGTCCCCGGGCGGAGCCGGCCCCTCCCGTCCCTCCGTCCGCGCGAGTAAGCCCAACACCCGCCCGAATCGCCCTGCTCTGAGCGGGAATTACGCGTTGCATTCGGGAACGAGCCCATGACAGCATTCCCTCGTGAGTCAGAACGGGGACGACGCCACAGACAGCACCACAGAGCCCGGCCGGGTCTCGAGACTGGCCGAGTTGGCCAGTTGGACGGCACCCGAACCTTCGCTCGGCGACGCTGGCGACCACACCACGCCCGAACCATCCGGAGAAATACCGGATTCGACTGCGGTGGGCGCCACGGCCGGTGTGACGGCGGACGGCGAACTGAAAGCCGCACGCCGGGAGTTTGCGCGGTTGCTCGGGGAATTCCGGCGCACCGCCGTACTCGTACCGTTCGACGAGCACGACAGTCCGTGGACCGCCGATCTGAACGGCGTCCGCTGGATCTGCGCCTTCTCGAACGAGGAGGCACTGGCACGCTTCGCCCAGGCGCGGGGCGATACGCGCCGTGCGTGGAAGTACCGTACGGTGCTCGGCGCCCGCCTGCTGGACGCCATGGTGCCCCTGCTGCCCGGACCGGGCGGTGTGGCCCTGGATGCGGGCAGCGCCGACGGCATGTTGTTCCCGCCCGTCAGAGGCATCGTGCCCGACGCGGTGGCAGTGGATCTCACGAAGACGGGGGAAGGAAGCGATGAGCGGGCAGAATCCTGATCTCAAGGCGCCGCCGGCGGCGCTCGCGGCCATCGTGAAGGGCATCGACCTCGCCCACTCCGAGCTCAAGGACCTCGGCATGATCGGCGAGGCGACCGCGGGACGCGGCTTCTCGGAACTCTCCCTGTCGGGAGTGGAACTCGGCCACGGCGGTCTCGCCGACGAGTTCGGGACCTTCTGCGACCGCTGGGAGTGGGGCGTCCGGGCGCTGACGCTGAAGGGGAACGGGTTCGCGCAGGCCGTCGGCCTGTCGGCGGGGTCGTTCGCCGAGCAGGAGCAGTACGTCAAGGACTCCATCAAGATCGGCGTGAACTCGCTGAACGGCAACCCCCACCTCAGCGAGGACGAGGTCAAGGGAAAGAGCTGGGACGAGATCAGCACCCAGTCCCCCACCGACGACCCGGACTGGAGCGCCGAGTCCTTCTCCGAGGCGCACCAGGAGGTCAAACAGACCTGGAAGAACACCGGTTACGACGTGGCGGACGCGCAGATGGACGCCTTCGAGCGCCAGGGGCTGATCGACCCCGAGCTGCGTGAGGCGACGGACGCCCGGCTGCGCGAGACGCTGGATCCGTCGCGGGAGACGGTCGCGCAGGCCGAGGAGCCGCGTTGGGGGGAGCGCCGCTGATGGTGGATCTGGGCGACCTGGGGAAGGCCCTCGACAAGGGCATCGACGTCGTCGACAGCGGCATCGACAAGGCCAAGGAGAAGGTCGGCGAGGGCGTCGACTGGACGACCGACCGGATCGGCGAGGGCCTGGAGAAGGTCGGGGCGGACGACTGGGCGGACGGCGTCGAGGACTGGGGCGACGAGACCGCCTCCTCGCTCGGCGCCGACGTGGGCGAGCAGCAGCTCGGGCAGACCGAGGAGGCCAACGAGCTCATCCACGGGAACCCGGAGGCGATCACCTCCACGGTGAAGAACCTCCGCGACTTCCAGCAGGCGTTCGACCTCGTCGGCGGCGGGATGAAGAAGCTCGACTCGACCCACTGGAAGGGCGAGGCGGCGGACACCTTCCGCAAGAAGTTCGAGACGCTTCCGACGGACTGGCTGCACGCCGCCGACGCCTTCGAGGCCGCGGCCAAGGCACTGGAGACCTACGCGAAGGCCGTCACCTCCGCCCAGGGCAGGGCGCGCGAGGCAATCGCCCTCCACAAGGAGGGTGACGCCGACTCCAGGACGGCGGCCGAGGCGTACAACAAGAAGGTCGACGCCTACAACGCCGCCCGCGACAGCGCCAGTCCCCCGCCGAGGCCCGGCCCGTTCACCGACCCGGGAAAAGCCAAGCGGCAGCGGGCACAGGAGATCCTGAAGGAGGCCCGGCGGCACCGCAACGAGGCCGCGGACACCGCGAAGACAGCGGTCACGGCGGCCATGGCCCATGCCCCGAAGGAGCCCACGGGGCGCGACAAGGTCAAGCTCGAGCTGGCGGACTACGGTCTGGCCCAGGGCGTGGAGATGACCCATCTGACCGGTGGTGTCGTCAAGGGGGCCGCCGGACTCGTCAACTTCGTCCGTTCGGTCAACCCGCTCGATGCGTACAACCTGACCCACCCGGCCGAGTACTACAAGGGTCTCAACATGACCCTCGCCGGGCTCGTCTCCACCGCCGCGAACCCCGACCGCGCGCTGAAGAACGCCTGGGAGGCGGCGAAGGGCGACCCGTCGGAGTTCCTGGGGCGCCTCATCCCGGAGATCGTCGGCAGCAAGGGCGCCGGGCTGGTCCGGGGCGGGATCAGGGCCGGGATGAAGGGCGTTCCCGACAGCCCGTCGAAGGTCCGCGACGGGCACACCAAGGACCCCGACAGCACGGGCAAGCGGTGCAGTGAGACCAAGTGCGAAGGAGACCCGGTCGACACCGCGAGCGGCCGCGTCCTGCTGCCGCAGACCGACATCGCCCTCCCCGGCTCGCTGCCGCTGGTGTTCCGGCGCACCTTCGACTCCTCGTACCGGGCGGGCCGCTGGTTCGGCCCGACCTGGTCCAGCACCGTGGACCAGCGCCTGGAGATCGACTCCGAGGGCGTCGTCCTCGCCTGCGACGAGGGCAGTCTGCTCGCCTATCCGCACCCCGCGCCGGGCGTTCCCGTATTGCCCACGCACGGAAGGCGCTGGCCCCTGGACCGTACGGAGGACGGTTACACGGTCACCGACCCCGACACCGGCCGGGTGTGGCACTTCACCGACCACACCGACGAACTGGCACTCCTGGACCGGATCGACGACCGCAACGGCCGCTGGATCAGCTTCGACCACGACGAATCCGGCGCACCGACGTCGATCGTGCACCACGGCGGCTACCACCTGAAGCTCACCACGGACGAGGGCAGGATCACCGCCCTGCACCTCGCCGGGGCGGCCGCCGACGGCTCGGACCAGGAGATCCTCCGCTACGGCTACACGGACGGCCATCTGACCGAGGTCGTCAACTCCAGCGGCCTGCCGGTGCGGTTCGGCTACGACGACCTCGGCCGCATGACGTCATGGACCGACACCAACGGCAGCCACTACGACTACGTCTACGACGGCCTGGACCGGTGCGTGTACCAGTCCGGCACGAACGGCCACGTCGAGTCCCGCTTCACCTGGGACGACACGGACCCGGACACCGGGCTGCGCATGACCTCGACGACCGACGGCCTCGGCCACACCAGACGGCATGTGATCAACGAGCGGCAGCAGGTCGTCGCCGAGATCGACGCGAACGGCGCCGTCACCCGCTTCGAGTACGACCCGTTCAACCGGCTCCTCGCCACCGCCGACCCGCTCGGCCACATCACGAGCACCACATACGACGAGGGCGGCCGCCCGGTGACCGTGCGCCGCCCGGACGGGCGGGAACTGTCGGCCGAGTACGACGGTCCGGGGCTGCCGGTCCGCGTCCGCGGCGCCGACGGGACGGTGGTGCGCCGGACGTACGACGAACGCGGCAACCGCGTCTCCGCGACGGACGCCGCGGGCGCGACGACACATTTCACGTACGACGGAGCGGGTCATCCGACGTCGGTCACGGACGCCCTGGGACACACCACGCGGGTGCGCTGCGACAGGGCGGGGCTTCCGCTGGAGATCACCGACCCGCTGGGCGCGACCACACGCTGCGAACGGGACCGGTTCGGACGGCCGGTCGCGATCACCGACCCGCTGGGCGCGGTGACACGACTGGAGTGGACGGTCGAGGGCAGGCTCGCGCGGCGCGTCGAGGCGGACGGCGGCGTGCAGTCCTGGACGTACGACGGCGAGGGCAACTGCACCTCCCACACCGACGCCATGGGCGGTGTCACCACCTTCGAGTACACGGACTTCGACCTCCTCGTGGCACGGACGGGCCCGGACGGGGTGCGGTACGAGTTCGCCCACGACTCCAATCTGCGTCTGACCCGGGTGACCAACCCGCAGGGCCTGACCTGGGACTACGAATACGACCCCGCCGGCCTGCTGAAGTCCGAGACCGACTTCGACGACCGGACCCTCGCATACGAGTACGACGCCGCCGGCCGCCTCGCGTCCCGCAGCAACGGCCTCGGCCAGCGCGTGCGGTTCACACGCAACGCGCTCGGCCAGATCGTCCGCAAGGACGCCGAGGGATCCGTCACCACGTACGAGTACGACATCTTCGACGAACTCGCCGTGGCGACGGGCCCGGACGCGACGCTGACCCGGCTCCGCGACCGCTACGGGCGGTTGAGGTCGGAGTCGGTGGAGGGCCGCGAGACGACGTTCGCGTACGACACCCTGGGCAGGCGGACCGGACGGACGACGCCGGGCGGCGCGGCCAGCTCCTGGTCGTACGACGCGGCCGGGCACCGCGCGGAGCTGACGACCTCGGGACGGACGATCGGCTTCGACCGTGACGCGGCCGGCCAGGAACTGGCCCGCCGCATCGGCGGGACGGTCACGCTCCACCACGCCTTCGACCCGATGGGCCGGCTCACGGACCAGCACGTCATGGGCGCGAGCGGCAGCCTCCAGCGACGCGGCTACTCCTACCGCGCGGACGGCCACCTCGTCGGCGTCGACGACCGACTCTCCGGAACGAGGACGTTCGACCTGGACGCCGACGGACGCGTCACCGCCGTCCACGCCGCGAACTGGACCGAGCGCTACGCCTATGACGCGGCGGGCAACCAGACCGACGCGTCCTGGCCCGCCACGCACCCCGGCCAGGAGGCGACGGGCGCCCGCGCCTACACGGGCACCCGCATCACCCGCGCCGGCAACGTCCGCTACGAGCACGACGCCCAGGGCCGCGTCGTACTGCGCCAGAAGACCCGCCTGTCACGCAAGCCGGACACCTGGCGCTACGCATGGGACGCCGAGGACCGGCTCACATCGGTCACCACACCGGACGGCACGGTGTGGCGCTACCGCTACGACGCGCTGGGCCGCCGCATCGCGAAGCAGCGCCTGGGCGACGACGGCGTCACGGTGGTCGAGCGGGTGTCGTTCACATGGGACGGCGCGACGCTGTGCGAACAGACGACGGAGTCGGTGGACCTGCCCCATCCGGTCGCGCTGACCTGGGACCACGACGGCCTGCACCCCCTCGCCCAGACGGAACGCATCCTCCCGTCGGACTCCTTCCAGGCCTCGCAGGCGCCCCAGGCGCCCCAGGCGTCCCAGGCCTCGCTGGCCTCGCAGGAGGCGATCGACGAGCGCTTCTTCGCCATCGTCACGGACCTGGTGGGGACGCCGACCGAACTCATCGACGAGTCCGGCGAACTGGCGTGGCACACCCGGAGCACGCTGTGGGGTACGACGACATGGGCGCGGTCGAGCACGGCGTACACGCCACTGCGGTTTCCGGGGCAGTACTTCGACCCGGAGACGGGGCTGCACTACAACTTCCACCGGCACTACGACCCGGAGACGGGGCGGTACCTGTCGGCGGATCCTTTGGGCTTGGCTCCGGCGCCAAACTACAGTACTTACGTTCACAATCCGACGGGCTGGGCTGACCCACTGGGCCTAGCCCCATGCGAGCTGGGGCTGAGTGATGCGGCTCAAAGGTCACTCGAAAAGCTGGAGAACATCAAGAAAGACCCCGTTGGCGAGATCAATTCCCAACCCAATCACAATCATTACGACGCAGCGCGACGCGAAGCGAACGGCGAAGTCGTGGCCCGAAAGCCCGATGGAACTCCCTTCGACCACATCGCCGATTTGAAGCAGGCCAGGAACGGCCTCGACAAGATTCGAAAAGTCCTTGAACTGGAAATAAAACAGCTACCCGACACCCTGACGGATCGCGGGCTGGATGTTCTCATAAGCAAGCACAGCGAAGTCAACAGAATGCTCAACAAGCTGAACGGCTTTCTCCACTCGATCGGGCATCGATGAAGGATGCCTACCTTTGCCGTACCCAAGACACCAAGAGACAATGGCAGCGAGGTGCTCGTGAACAATTCAATTGATCGTCAACGCTCACTGGAAGAACTCGAGGGGCGGCGATGGCCGGAGCCTTCACTTGACGCCACGGGCCTGGTGAAGGCGGTTCACGCACTGCGAGCTCGCCCGATCGGAAGTCTCAGCGTTGAGGAGCTACGGCGCCTGATCGGACAAAACGTCGGATTGCCTTATCTAATTCCGCTCGCTTTGGAGATCCTCCGCGATACCGCACCAGCACAAGCAGCCGGCGGATTCTACGATGATGACTTGCTATCCGCAGTCCTGACTGTGGAACCAGCCACTTGGACGCGCATGCCGCAATTCGCACAGGAGCTCAAGACCATTCTGGCAACCCTCACCGATCTGTCACCGTATATCGAATCGGACATTCAGGTGTTCCTGCAGGCGACGTCTGAATGATCCGGAGTTGATGGAGATCCCGCCTCCACGGGAGGGTCGCAACAGCGGATCTACTGAAGAACAGCCCGTCTTGCCAACGGAGCGGTCTGCCACGCCCCAGGCTGCGGCGAGCGCGGACACGACGAGCAGGCCACGCCCCGTTTCGGAGTTGAGGGACGGCGCTCCGAGTGCGGTCGGGAGTCGTTCGGCGCGGGTGTCGGAGACCTCGATGGGGAGGATCGCCCCTGTGAGCAGCAGGCGCAGTTCGAAGTCGCGGCCGGGGACGCGGCCGTGGGTGACCGCGTCCGCCGCGAGTTCGGCGACGATCAGTGCGGCGACGTCGGAGAGTTCGCTGCCGTACGGGATGCCCCAGTCGTCGAGGCGGTGGACGGCCAAGCGCCGGGCGAGGCGGGCGCCTCGACGGGTGGCGCTGAGGCGTTGGGTGAACTCGACCGTGAGGGTGGCGGTTTCGGCTTTCATGTCACTGAGCGTGTCCGGTCGCGAGTACCCTGACCAGGAGTGACGATGCGACGGAGCGTAGCCGTACGAGCACGGCCGGGGCACTGTACGGGGCGTCGACCGTGACCAGTGCGGCAGGCGAGGGCGGTACGGGGTATGGCGGAGGCGGGACACGAGGAGCGGCCGGAGCGGCCAGTGGAGGAGGACGGGACCGCGCTGCTCTTCAACTCGCTCGGCAAGCAGATCAAGGTGTTGCGCGAGGCAGCCGCACTCAGTCAGCGGGAGCTGGGGGCGGCAACGCACTGCGGCGAGGCGCTGGTCTCCTCCATGGAGCGCGGGGTACGAACGCCGCAACCGGCGTTCCTGCTGCTTGCGGACGAGGTGCTGGGGGCGCGGGGTGTGCTGAAGGCCGCGATCCCGGATGTGGAGAAGGCGCTGACGAGGGCGCGGACGCGGCATCCGGACTGGTTCCGGGATTTTGCCAAGGCGGAGGCAGATGCTGTCGCACTCCACGAGTACTGCAATCAGGCCATCCCGGGACTTCTTCAGACCGAAGAATACGCGCGGGCCATCTTCGCCCAGCGACGACCACTCCTGGACGAAGCGACGATCGAGAAGCGCGTGGCCGACCGACTGGCTCGACAGCAGATCTTCGAGCGCTGGCCGGCGCCGACGTTCAGTTTTGTGGTGGAGGAGTCCGTACTCCAACGGCCGAACGGCGGACCCACTGTCCACGAGCACCAGTTGCGTAGACTGCTGCGTGCCGGGCGCCTGCGGACCGTGGAGCTTCAGGTAATGCCTACCGCTCACGAGGAACACCCGTGCATGGACGGCGCGTTCACATTGCTGACTCCCAAGGGGCGGCATCAAGTGGCATACACCGAAATCCAGGGATATCCACGGCTGATCACTGCCCTGGAAGAGGTCCGCGTCTTCTCCGAACGCTATGGGATCATGAGGGCACGGGCCCTGGCGCCCTTGGAGTCCTTGTCCCTGATCGAGAAGATGCTGGGGGAACTTCGATGAACACCGAGCAGCTCCAGTGGTTCAAGAGCAGCCACAGCGGCGGGGAAGGCGGTACCTGCGTCGAAGTCGCCTACGCCTGGCGGAAGTCCAGCCACAGCGGCGGGGAAGGCGGCGCCTGCGTCGAGGTCGCCGCTTGTCCCACCACCGTCCACGTCCGCGACTCCAAGAACACGGACGGCCCCGTGCTCACGTTCGCCCCCGCCTCCTGGGCCTCGTTCGTGTCGTTCACCCAGGACTGACCCACAACTGCGCCACCCGTACGCGCGCCCGCCCAGGGGGGAGGGCGCGGAAGAGGAGGGCCGCGGCTCGGCGGGCAGGGTCGGTGTCACACGTACTTCCCGTACTCGTCCAGCACCCGCAGCACCTCCCCCTCCCCCGCGGGCGGCAACTGCAGTACGACCTCCTCGCAGCCGAGTTCCGCGTAGCGCTCGAGCTTCCCCGCCGAGGGGAGGACCGCGTACGGGACGACCTGGAGGGTCTTCGGGTCGCGGCCCGCCTGTTCCCAGGTCTCCCGCAGGACCGGCAGCGACTCCGTGAGGCCCCGGCCGCCGATGGGGAGCCAGCCGTCGGCGTAGTCGGCGATGTGGGAGAAGAGCTTCGGGCCCGCCGCGCCGCCGACGAGGGTGCGGGGTGCGGGCCCGCTCGCCGGCTTCGGGTAGGCCCAGGAGGCGCGGACGGATCCGAAGTCGCCCTCGTAGGCGGTCGGTTCCGCGGCCCACAGGGCGCGCATCAGGTGCATGCGGTCGCGGCTGAGGTCACGCCGCGTCGACCACTCCACGCCGTGGTCGGCCGCTTCCTCCCTGTTCCAGCCGAAGCCGACACCGAGGGTGAAGCGGCCGCCGCTGAGGTGGTCGAGGGTCGCGATCTGCTTGGCGAGGGCGATGGGGTCGTGCTGGGCGAGGAGCGTGATTCCCGTGCCGAGGCCGAGGGTGGTGGTGACCGCCGCGGCCTGACCGAGGGCGACGAAGGGGTCGAGGGTGCGGCCGTACTCGGGCGGCAGGTCGCCGCCCGCCGGGTAGGGGGAGGTCCGTTCGACCGGGATGTGGGTGTGCTCGGGCACGTACAGACCGGCGAAGCCGCGTTCCTCCAGTTCCCGCGCCAGCCGCGGCGGGGTGATCGTCTCGTCCGTCAGGAAGATCGTGGTCGAGATCCGCACAGCGGCTCCTCCGCCCTCGTCGGCTGTGGTGGTGGCGGGGCCCAAGCTACGCGCTGCGGCGCGAGATTCCGAGGGCCCGGGACCGGACGGGGGACGGCGCGGGGCCCCCGCATGAGGGAGGGTGGAACGCCATGTCCCGGTCATCGGACGCTCCCCGCCCCTTGCCGAGGCGTTCACGGCCGGGTACGAGGTTGAGGACACCAGGCACGTGACCACTCCTGCCCCTCTCACCACCCCCGGGGAGCCGACGGCATGGGCATCGAGGACGACGCGGACCTCAGCAGACGCGGACTGTTCGTGACGGGAGCCGCCACCGCGCTTACTTTGGGCGGTGTGAGCTTCGCCGAGGCAGCGGGCACCGCGGCCGGACAGAGCACCGAGGTCGTGCGCGGCACGCTGCCGCCCGGCTCCCCCGACTTCGTGTACCTGCCCGTGGAGGTGCCGCGCGGGGTCGCGGAGATCAGGGTGTCGTACGCCTACGAGAGGCCGCAGGTCCCGGCGGGGACGCAGGGCAACGCCCTCGACATCGGCATCTTCGACGAGCGTGGCACCGCGCTCGGCGGTGAGGGTTTCCGCGGCTGGTCGGGCGGGGCGCGCGGCGAGTTCTTCATCCGGGGCGACGAGGCGACGCCGGGCTACGTCGCGGGGCCGGTCCGGGCGGGCACGTGGCACATCGCGCTCGGCCCGTACACGATCGCGCCGCAGGGCCTCGCGTACACCGTGACCGTCACACTCACGTACGGGAAGCCGGCGCCGACGCCGAAGCCCGTGTACCCACCGGAGCGGGCGAAGGGCCGGGGCCGGGCCTGGTACCGGGGCGACTGCCATCTGCACTCGTGGTACTCGGACGGCCGCCGCACCCCCGACGAGATCGCGGCCCTCGCCCGCGCCGCCGGGCTGGACTTCGTCAACAGCAGCGAGCACAACACGCACGCGGGGCACGGGGCGTGGGCGAGCGCCGCCGGGGACGACCTGCTGGTGCTCCTCGGGGAGGAGGTCACCACCCGCAACGGCCACGTCGTGGCCCTCGGCACCGATCCGGGCACGTTCGTCGACTGGCGCTACCGGGCCAGGGACAACCGCTTCGGCCACTACGCCCGGGCGATCCGCCGCGCCGGCGGCCTCGTCGTGCCCGCGCATCCGCACGCCACCTGCATCGGCTGCAACTGGAAGTTCGGCTTCGGCGAGGCGGACGCGGTGGAGGTGTGGAACGGCCCGTACACCCCGGACGACGACGTGTCCCTCGCCGACTGGGACAGCACCCTCGTGGCCGCCGTACGCTCGGGCGGCCGCTGGACCCCGGCGATGGGCAGCAGCGACGCCCACCGGGATCCGGACGCGGTGGGCACCCCGCAGACCGTGGTCCTCGCCGACGACCTGACGCGCGAGGCGATCCTGGACGGTCTGCGCGCGGGCCGCTCGTACGTCGCCGAGTCGTCGGCCGTGTCGCTGTCGTTCGCCGTGTACGGGGGCCGGGGCCGGCGTGCGGGCATCGGCGAGCGGCTCCGGGTCGGCGCCGACGACCCGGTCACGGTCCGTCTGGAGGTCACCGGCGCCCCGGGGCGAACCGCCCGGATCGTCACCGACCAGGGGGTGCTGCACTCGGCGACGCTCCCGGCGGAGGGCACGGGCACGGTGGAGTGGCGTACGACGGCGGCGTACGCGGCGTACGTCCGCGCGGAGGTGCGCCACCCGGCGCTCGTGCCGATCCCGGGCTTCCCCGGCCCGCTGGCCGCGTTGACGAACCCGGTCTTCCTGGGGCGCCAGGGGTCTCCACCTGCTGGTCCTCGAAGTCGGGTAAGTGAGCGTAACCATGTATGAGTGAGTGTCGTTGTCAGAGCGTGAATCTGACGGAATGGGCGAAGACGCAGGGCGTGCATCCGCAGACCGCGTATCGCTGGTTCCGTGAGGGGACGTTGCCGGTACCGGCAATGGGGTCTCCCCTGCTCGAACGAAGTTGAGAGCTTGGGGAAGGGTCGGGCCACGCACGATCCTGGTGAACGTCGAGGCGAACACCACGCCCGGGGCCATCGGCGGTCTGGGCCTGTATGCCCGCGTGTCCTCGCACGATCAGAAGACCGATCTGGAAGGCCAGGTCGCTCGGCTGTCGGCGTGGGCAGCGAAGGCCGGTCACCCAGTCGTTCGTGTTGAGGGGGAGACCGCTTCCGGGATGAACGGCTGCCGTTCCAAGGCCCGGCGTCTGCTGGCCGACCCGGACGTGACCTGCGTGGTGGTGGAGCACAAGGACCGGCTCGGCCGGGTGAACGTCGAGCTTGTCGAGGCCGCCTTGTCCGCGACGGGCCGTCGCCTGCTGGTGCTGGACAACGGCGAGGTCGAAGACGACCTGGTGCGGGACATGGTGGAGGTGCTGACGTCGTTCTGCGCCCGCCTGTACGGGCGCAGGTCAGCGAAGAACCGCGCCCGCAAGGCACTGGAGGCCGCCGAACATGGCTGACCTCCGCCCGATCGCCGCGCCATTCGTTGCTCTCGGCCCGTCCGGCGTAGCGATCCGCACCCGGTTCAAGGGCCTGACTGCCGACGATGACAAGGTGCTGCGGGCCGTGGGCGTGCACCTCGGCTCGCTGGCGTCGAAGGATCTCAAGCGCAGGTGTGCTGACGGACTGGAGCACTCCACCGAGACGTGGGCGGCCCGTAAGCGGGAGCTGACTGAGGATTCTTCCTCGCGCTGGGCGGGGAGCATCACGAAGGCCACGCACGATCAGTGGGCGCTGTCCCGCAGGGCCCAGCTGGCGCACATCCAGGGCCTGGAGGCCGGTATCCGCACGGTCGCGCACCGCCTGTCACTGCCGGTCGGGGAGAAGGGCACGAAACGGGCGCCGGGCGGTTACCGCACGAAACAGGAGTGGTTCGTCAAGACACGGCGCCTGCACCTGCTGGAAGACCGGCTGGAACGTGAGCAGGCCGACCGTGAAACGGGGCGTGTCCGCGTCGTACGCGGCGGGAAGAAGCTGGCCCTGGGCCGGCATAACCTCGACGCCGCGCGGCTCACCGAGGATGCGTGGCGGCAGCGCTGGGAAGCCGAACGCTGGTTCCTCGCCGCTGACGGCGAGTTGGGCAAACGCTTCGGCAACGAAACGATCCGCGTCACCCCGGACGGCCAGGTCAGCATCAAGCTGCCGACGCCGCTCGCGCACCTGGCCAACGCCAGGCACGGCCGGTACGTCCCCATCGGCACCGTGCAGTTCCATCACCGGGGCGATCAGTGGGCTGACCGCGTGGCCGCGAACCGTGCCGTCGCCTACCGCATCCACCTGGACGTGGAGCGCGGACGCTGGTACCTGACCGCGTCGTGGACGATCCCGCCAGTCCAGACCGTGCCCCTCACCCAGGCCCGCACCGGGGGCCTGATCGGCGTCGACACGAACGCCGATCACCTCGCCGCGTGGCGGCTCGACGCCCACGGCAACCCGTGCGGCGAGCCCCGCCGCTTCTCCTACGACCTGTCCGGCAACACCCGGCACCGGGACGCCCAGGTCCGGCACGCCCTCACCCGCCTGTTGCACTGGGCCAAGCGGTACGGCCTGTCGATCGCGGTAGAAGACCTCGACTTCGGCTCGGAGAAGACCCGGGAGAAGCACGGACGGCGTAAGCGGTTCCGCAGGCTCATCTCCGGCATGCCCGTGGCCAGGCTGCGAGCCCGGCTCGTGTCCATGGCGGCCGAACTCGCCATCCCCCTCGTCGCCGTGGACCCGGCGTACACCTCCCGCTGGGGCGCTGAGCACTGGCAGAAGCCCCTGGCCTCGAAGAACCGCAGGACCAGCCGACACGACGCGGCAAGCGTCGCGATCGGACGACGCGCCCTTGGACACCGTATCCGGCGACGGACGGCACCGCCCCACGACGACCAGAGCGATCGTCGTGGACATCGGACCGCCCAGGCCGGACACCGTGACCGAGGGCGTGAGGAAACCCGCCCCCGCATTCCCGGACCACGCACACGATGCGTGCCACCGGACGCGGAGCGAACGCGGGCGACCAGGACACCCAAGACCGTTCGGGATGTCCGCAGTGACCAGGTCTGGATCCAAGACTCACTCCTGCCCACTGAATAGGAACGGTAGGCCGGCGTCACGGGCCGAGCCGGGCGGGCCGCCCGGCCGGACGTCATGCCACCCAGCCGCCCGTGGTCCCCAGCACCGCGGAGCCGTCCAGGTCGTTCAGCTTCATGCCGGTGAAGTCGCGTGCCCAGTCGGAGGTCTGGAGGCGGAACGCGGGGCGGTCGGCCGTCAGTGCCTCCAGTACGGCCACGGCGGCCTCGTCCTGGGTCTGGGCGCCGGTCAGGAACCGTGCCACGGTGCGGTTGACGTAGGCGTCCAGGGCCGGGGCGTAGGGGCCGGCCGCCGCGATCTCGGCCTCCAGGTCGAGGCCGACGTTGTTGACGAACTCTGTCGCCACGGCGCCCGGTTCGACGACGGACACGCTCACGCCGACGGACGCGGCGACCGGCGCCAGGCTCTCCATGTAGCCCTCGACGGCGAACTTCGCCGCGCAGTAGGCCTCGTTGAAGGGCTGACCGACGACTCCGCCGACGCTGGTGACGGTGATCAGACGGCCGCCGGTGGCGCGCAGATGGGGGAAGGCGGCCTTGGAGACGTTGAGGACGCCGAAGAAGTTGACCTCCATGACCCTGCGTACGTCGGCGACGGTCTGGTTCTCCAGCGTGCCGAGCTGCCCGGCGCCCGCGTTGTTGATCACGGCGTCGAGCCGGCCGTGGTCGGCGATCACCCCTTCGACAGCGGCGGTGACGGACGCCTCGTCGACGACGTCGAGCTGCCGGATGTCGAGCTCGACCCCGGCCTCGGCGGCCGCCTTGCGGAGAGCGTCGGCGCGGCCCGGGTCGCGGAGGGTCGCGACGGTGCGCCAGCCGGCACCGGCCGCTGCGACCGCGGCGGCCAGGCCGATGCCGGAGGAGGTACCGGTGATGAGGACGACCTTGGGTGTGGTGGCGGGGGTGGCGGAGGAGGACATGAGGGTTCCTTCGGAAGTGGAGGGGATGCACACCGATGATTCATGTGTGTGCACACACCTTAAGCATTGTGTGTGCACACACGCAAGCCGGTATGATCGGAGGCATGGCGACCAGGAAACTCACCCCGGCGGAGATGCCCGAGGCCGACCACGCCTTCTACGGCCTGGTCTGGGCCGGGACCGTGCTCACCGAGCGCGTCGACCGCGCCCTGTCCAAGGCCCACGACCTGCCGGTCTCCTGGTTCGAGGTGATGCTCTGGCTCGCGAGCAGCGACGAGCCCGTCGCCGCCTCCGTACTCGGCAACAGCACCATGCTGAGCCGCAGCCAGGT
The DNA here is from genome assembly GCF_040656535.1 of Streptomyces sp. NPDC049887. Lineage (NCBI taxonomy): Bacteria > Bacillati > Actinomycetota > Actinomycetes > Kitasatosporales > Streptomycetaceae > Streptomyces > Streptomyces sp. NPDC049887. Next base: position 350,785 of record NZ_JBFAMM010000001.1, read on the forward strand.
CTCCCGCGTCCTCGACGCACTGCAGACCCGCGGGCTGGTCTCCCGCACACCGTCGGCCAGGGACGCCCGATCCGTCGAGGTCGCGCTCACCGCCGAGGGGCGCCGGGTGTTCGAGGAGGCCGACGCGACCCGGCGCGCATGCCTGGCCCCCGTCTTCACCGATGTCCTGGACAAGCAGGACATGGCGGCCCTGGGCGCGATCTGGCGCAAGCTCAAGGCGCACAAGGACGCCTGACGGCACGGCCGAGGAGGCCGGGGCCTGCGCCGCCCGGGACCGGGCCCCCTCTCCGCGCCTTCTCCGCGCCTTCCGAAGCCCACAGAGGCGCCCCGCACCCCGCCGCACGTTCGAGGAGCACCGCGCCCCGCCGCACGTTCGAGGAGCACCACCGGGCGGTATGCCTGAGTCGTACCCATATCTGCGCACGGGCTGCCGTCCGGCTCCTCGCCGGGGCCCGAGGGCATTCCAGGAGGCCGGATGTCACACCCCGTCAGCTCTTCCGCCGCGCCAGGGCGGCCGCCGCGGCACCGCCTGGTGGACACCCCGGGCGGGCGCATCCATCTGGTGGAACAGGGCTCGGGACCCCTGGTCCTGATGGTCCACGGATTCCCCGAGTCCTGGTACTCGTGGCGCCACCAGCTCCCGGTGATCGCCGCCGCGGGCTATCACGCGGTCGCGATCGACGTCCGCGGCTACGGACGGTCCTCGAAACCGGTCCACCGGGAGGCGTACGGGATGCTGGCCCATGTCGCCGACAACGTCGCGGTGGTGAAGGCACTCGGCGCGGAGTCCGCGGTGATCGTGGGGCACGACTGGGGCTCGCCCATCGCGGCGAACACCGCCCTGCTGCGACCTGATCTCTTCACGGCCGTGGCGCTGCTCAGCGTGCCCTACGCACCGCGGGGCGGTGGCCTGCCTCCCACGGAGGCGTTGGCGCTGCTCGGCGGGGCGGAGGAGTTCTACATCCAGTACTTCCAGGCGCCGGGCCGGGCGGAGGCCGAGATCGAGCCGGACGTCAGGTCCTGGCTGGCCGGGTTCTACGCCGCCGCCTCGGGCGAGGTGAAGCCCTCCACCGACGGTCCGCGCTTCTCCGTCCCGCCGGGGGGAAGGCTCTCCGACCGGTTCCCGAGCGGCCCACTGCCGTCCTGGCTGACCGAGGACGATCTGGACTTCTACGCGGGCGAGTTCGAGCGGGGCGGCATGACCGGCCCGCTCAACCGCTATCGCAACATCGACCGGGACTGGGTGGATCTCGCGGCCTGGGACGGTGCGCCGATCACCCAGCCGTCCCTGTTCATCGGCGGGGAGCACGACGGGCCCACCCTGTGGATGGCGGACGCCATCAAGGCCTACCCGGCGACGCTGCCCCGCCTGGTGTCCTCCCACATCCTGGAGGGCTGCGGTCACTGGGTCCAGCAGGAACGGGCGGACGAGGTCGGCACGCTGCTGGTGGACTGGCTGCGATCCCTCCCGGGCGGCCCCGGGCAGCCCTGAGAAGGGCGCCGAGCACCGGAAGGGCGCCGAGCACCGGAAGGGCCCGGCCCCGGCCCCGGCGAGCGCCGGGGACGCGGGCCGGCCCTTCGGGGGCATACCGTCCGGGCCGGGGAGACCCCAGGACCACCGGCGACCCGGTCCGGGTCCCGGCCACGGAGCACCGCGACTCAGTCCGGGATCACCAGCGACGGGGTGTCCTTGGTGAGCACTTCTCCGCGGAAGAACGCCGGGCTGCGCCGCTGCATCACCAGCATGATCACTCCGCCGAGCAGCAGCAGGCCGACGCCGATCACGAAGACGGAGCCGACACCGAAGACCGCGGAGCCGGATCCGTAGGCCGGGTCCCACATGTCGAAGAGCGTCTTGCCGAAGACGGCCGAGAGCAGCACCCCGCCGAGGGCGGGGAAGAGGCCCTTGAAGGCGAAGTCGCGGCCGGAGCGGAAGAGCTCCGCGCGGAAGTACCAGACGCAGGCGAAGGCCGTCAGCGCGTAGTAGAAGCAGATCATGAGGCCGAGCGCGTAGATGGTGTCGACCAGGACGTGCTCGCTGACGAGCGTCATCACGGTGTAGAACGCGCCGGTGGCGACGCCCGCGACGACCGTGGCACGGCCGGGGACCTTGAAGCGCGGGTTGACCTTGGAGAAGGACTCGGGCAGGGCCTCGTACGAGGACATGGCGAGCACGGTGCGGGCGACCGGGATGAACGTCGTCTGGAGGCTGGCCGTGGCCGAGGCGAGCACGGCGACGAAGAGCGCGACGCCGAGGAGCGGGCCCATGACGGGACCGGCGAGCGCGGCGAAGACGTTGTCGGAGGTGTCCGGGTTGGCGAGGCCGAGGCCCTTGTCGCCGGAGCCGACGGCCATCTGGGCGGCGATCCCGGTGGCGAGGTAGGAGCCGACGAGGACGACCATGGCGATGAGGGCGGCGCGCCCTGGGGTCCGGTCGGAGCCGGTGGTCTCCTCGTTGGTCGACAGGCAGGCGTCCCAGCCCCAGTACATGAAGATCGACAGCGACAGTCCGGCGGTGAAGGCCGCGAAGGACTGGACCGCGAAGGGGTTCATCCAGGACCAGGAGAAGTCGACACCGGTGTCGAACGCGCCGCTGCCGGCCTTCTGGAGGGCCATCGCGACGAACACGGCGAGGACGACGAGCTGGAGTCCGACCAGGGTGTACTGCACTCGCTTGGTGGCGGTCATGCCGCGGTAGCTGATCGCGGTGGCGACGGCGATGAGGACGAGGCAGGTGAGGATGTGGACGGCCTTGATGCCGTCGAGGGCGGCGACCGACTCGCTGCCCGTGATCTCTCCGGCCAGCAGCCAGAAGTACGAGGTCGCGACGCCGGCGAGGTTGGAGAGCACGATGATGGTGGCGATCACCAGGCCCCAGCCGCACATCCAGCCGACGCGCGGGCCGAAGGCCTTCACCGTCCAGGTGAAGGAGGTGCCGGAGTCCGGCATCGCCCGGTTCAGCTCGCGGTAGGCGAAGGCGACGAGCAGCATCGGCAGGAAGCCGGCCAGGAACACGGCGGGCATCTGCAGCCCGACCTCGCCGGCGGTGGAGCCGAGCGTCGAGGTCAGGCAGTACACGGGGGCGACCGTCGAGATACCGATGACGGCACTGCCGAGGAGGCCGACGGAGTTCTTCTCCAGCCCCTTGGCCCGGACGCCCCCTTCGGAGCGTCCCCCTACCGTGTCTCCGACCTGGGGCCGCGTCTCCAGCTGAGTCATGGAGAGGACGTTAGATGCTGCGGTTCCCGTATCCGGAGGCGTCAGCTTCGGATACGGGACCTTGAATACCTATTCACCGCGCGACATACGCCACGGATTCAAAGGATTGGAAACTGAATCCCTCCACATTCACAGGCACCGAGCAAAGTGTTCCGGATTGCGAAAACCGCAGCCACGTCCGATTTGCCCCGGTTGGAAAATTTCCCGTGAGCTTCATCGCCCGGCCCACGGCTCACCCACCGGGCCACACGATCGCCTGCAGCTCGCTGTAGGCGTGGAGCGCGTACGAGCCCACGTCCCGACCCACCCCGCTCTTCTTGAAGCCGCCGAACGGCGCCTCCATGTTCCGGCCGACGGTGTTCACGCCGACCCCGCCGGCCCGCAGCCGCCCCGCCACCCGGAACGCCCTGGCGACGTCGCCCGACCAGACGTAGTCGATCAGTCCGTAGTCGCTGTCGTTGGCCAGCGCCACGCCCTCCTCCTCGTCGCCGAAGGGCACCACGACCACCACCGGGCCGAAGATCTCCTCCCGGACGACACGCATGCCGTTGCCGCAGTCCGCCAAGAGCGTCGGGGCGACGTAGTAGCCGCGCGCCGGGTCGGGGCGCTCCCCGCCGACGACCAGGCGCGCGCCCTCCTTCCTGCCCAGCTCGATGTACGACTCGACCCGGTCGCGGTGGGCGGCGGAGATCACCGGGCCGACGACGGTGTCCCGTTCCGCCGGGTCGCCGACCTTCAGCCTGCCGGCGAAGGCACCGAGCCGCTCGACCAGCCGCTCGTACACCCCGCGCTGGGCCAGCACCCGGGTCGGCGCGGTGCAGATCTGGCCGCTGTAGAAGGCGAACGTCGTACCGATGCCCAGGACCGCGGAGTCGAGGTCGGCGTCGTCGAAGACGAGCGCGGCGCCCTTGCCGCCCAGCTCCAACAGCTGCCGCTTCATGCTCCGCCCGCACACTTCGCCGATGCGCTGCCCGACGGCCGTGGAACCGGTGAAGCTGACCATGTCGACATCGGGCGAGTCCACCGCGGCCTCGCCCGCCTCCGCACGGGAACCGCTCACCACGTTGACCACCCCCGGTGGAGCGCCCGCCTCCGCCAGCGCCTCGGCCATCCGGTAGACCGACAGCGGGTCCTGCGGGGCCGGCTTCACCACGACGGTGTTGCCCATCGCCAGTGCCGGGGCGACCTTGCCCGCCGCGTTCGCCCACGGGTTGTTGTACGAGGTGATGCAGGTGACCACGCCGACCGGGCGGCGCGCGGCGAGCGCGCCGAGGACACCCGCCCGGCCCATCGGACCGGCCTCGTTGACCTGCGGCGGCAGGCCCTGCTCGACGGGCTCCAGCGCACCCCGCGCGTACCGGCGGAAGCGGGACAGACCGACCGCGACCTGCATGCCCCGAGCGGTGCCCGTGGTGGCGCCCGTCTCGCCGCGGGCCAGCTCCGCGTACGCGTCGAACTCGCGCTGGATGACGTCCGCCGCCCGGTCCAGGACAGCCGCCCGCTGCTCGGGGGCCGTGCGCGACCACGCCTCGAACGCGTCCCGGGCGGCAGCGGCAGCCTCGTGCACCTGGTCGCGGCCGGCCTCGGGCGCGAGGCCGACGACCTCTTCGGTGGCCGGGTCGATCACCTCGTAGTGGCCGAGGTCCGGCTCCACCCACTCCCCGCCGATGAAGAGCCGCTGCTCGGGAATCGTCCGCGGCACGGCGGACCGCCCGGCCACCCGGCGCCCACCGGTCACTTGCCACTCACCGGTCACTTGCCGCCCACCGGTCATTCGGTGCTCACCGGTCACTTGGTGCTCACCGTCCTGGTGTCACGGCCCGAGCGCAGCACCCGGCCGGGCACCGCTCCGGTGACCCGGTCCTCGCGGATCGCCTCGACCCCGTTGACGCGCACGGACACGACCCCCAGCGCGCGCGAGTCCAGCCGCGGGCTGTCGCCGGGCAGGTCGTGGACGAGGGTCGCCGGCCCCGCGTCGATCCGCTCCGGGTCGAAGAGGACCAGGTCCGCGTGGTGGCCCTGGACGATCCGGCCGCGTTCGCGCAGCCCGAAGAGCTGCGCCGGGTCGTCGGTGAGCATCTTCACCGCGGCCTCCAGTCCCACGAGCCTCCGGCCGCGCAGACAGTCGCCGAGGAACCTGGTCGTGTACGGCGCACCGCACATCCGGTCCAGGTGCGCGCCCGCGTCGGAGCCTCCGAGCAGCACGTCCTCGTGCTGCCAGGTCTCCGCCCGCAGCGCCCAGCTGGCGGGGTCGTTGTCGGTGGGCATCGGCCACAGGACCGTGCGCAGACCGTCGCCGGCGCAGATCTCCACCAGGCACTGGAAGGGGTCCTGGCCCCGCTCGGCAGCGATGTCGCGCACGACCCGCCCGGTGAGGCCCTCGTTCCCGGCGGAGTAGGTGTCGCCGATGACGTACCGGTCGAAGTCGGCGAGCCTGCGGAAGACGCCCGCCTCCCTGGAGCGGGCGCGGCGCAGCATCTCCGCGCGGACGTCCGGGTCACGGAGCCTCGCGATCCGCTCCGGGACGGGCAGCCCCAGGATCTCGCCCCAGCCGGGGATGAGGTTGAGGGCGCAGAAGGTGCCCAGCGACATGTTCATCGGGGTGAGGATCGGCATGGTGAGGGCGACGATCCGGCCGCCCGCGCGGCGGGCCCTTTCACTCGGCACGAGTTGGCGGGGGACGCGTTCGGGTACGGCGGCGTCGACGGTGAGCACGTTCCAGTTGAGCGGCCGGCCCGCGGCGGCGCTCATCTCGACGAGCAGGTCGATCTCCTCCTCCGCGAACCGGTCGAGGCAGCCCGCGACGATCGCCTCGAGCTGGGTGCCCTCGTGCTCGCCGACGGCACGGGAGAGCGCGAGGAGTTCGGCGGGCTCCGCGTACCGGGAGGCCACGGGGTTGCCGTCGCCGTCGGAGTGGGTGGCCGACTGCGTCGTGGACAGCCCCCAGGCACCGGCGTCCATGGCGTCGTGGAGGAGCGTGAGCATCTGCCGGAGCTGCTCCCCGGTGGGCCGGCCGCCGATCGCGTCCGGGCCCATGACGTGCCGGCGCAGCGCGCAGTGGCCCACCATGAAGCCGGCGTTGACGGCGACGCGGCCGTCGAGCGCGTCCAGGTACTCGCCGAAGGTGTGCCAGTTCCACGGCGCCCCCTCTTCGAGGGCGACCAGGGACATGCCCTCGACCTTGGACATCATCCGCCGCGTGTAGTCGGCGTCCTCCGGGCGGTCGGGGTTCAGCGGCGCGAGGGTGAACCCGCAGTTTCCGCCGGCGACCGTCGTCACACCGTGGTTCAGGGACGGAGTGGCGTACGGGTCCCAGAACAGCTGGGCGTCGTAGTGGGTGTGCGGGTCGACGAAGCCGGGCGTGAGGACGAGCCCGGTCGCGTCCTCGGTGGTCCTGGCCTCCTCGGTGGCGGTGCCGGGTTCGGCGATGACGGCGATGCGGCCCTCGCGGATGCCGACGTCGGCGGAGAAGGCGGGGGCGCCGGTGCCGTCGACGACGGTCGCGCGCGTGATGAGGTGGTCGAGCATGGTCGTCCCTTTCGCGTGCGGGGGCGCTGCGCCGGCATCGGGGTAGGGGCGTCGGTGCCGTGGGCGTCGGGCGCCGGTGCGGTCGGCTGGGGCGGTACGGTCCGATCGGCCTCGGCTGGGGCGGTGCTCGGGGTCGCTGTCGGCCGGTGTGGGCCGGTGATGTGGTGGGCCGGTGGTGCGGTGGACGGGTGGTGCGGTGGGCGGGTGGTGCTGTCCACGGGGCGCGACGGACGGGGATGTGGTGGGTACGGGCGTGGCCCGGTCGGGGGCGCCGCGGCCGGCCGCGGCCGCGTGGCCCTCCGACCGGGCCGGGTGCGGGAGGCGGCCCGGGATGCCACCGCCCGCGGTCCTCGGTGCACGGGCGGGCGCCGTGAACCCGCTCGGGACGCGGCCCCTCCCGTCGGTCGGGAGCGCCACGGGCGCCCGCCGACGGTCCGCTACGGCCGCCGGGAGGCGGTCGGTCCGGACCGGTCGGGGCCGGGCAGTCGGTCCCCGCTCACGCGGATTCGCGGAATCGGGTCGTGCGGTGGACCGGGTCCGTGTCGATCTTCGGGATGACGTGCTCGCCGACCAGTCGGATCGTCTGGAGGGTGTCCTCCTTGGAGATCCCGATCGGCAGGCCGAACGAGAGCTGGTCCGCACCCGCCTGCTCCCACCGCCTGCACTGCGCCAGTACCTCGTCCGGGTCGCCGCAGATCAGCAACTCCTCCTGGATGAGGAGTTCGACGAGTTCCTCGTTGAACTCGGGCAGGGTCTCGGGCCAGACGGGGAACCCCTCGGGCCGCGGGAAGGTGTCGTGGTAGCGGAACACCAGCGACTGGAGGTAGTGCAGTCCGCCGCCCGCCGCTATCCGCACCGCCTCCTCGTGCGTCGGGGCGCAGACGGCGGTCGATGTCACCATGACGTTGTCGTTGACGTAGTCGCCGATCGGGTCGGCCTCGCGGATCGCGGTCTTGTACTGCTCCAGCACCCACTCCATGTCGGAGACCTTCTGGACGCTGAAGCCCAGCACGCCGAGCCCCTTGCGGGCCGCCATGGCGTAGGAGGGCGGGGACCCGGCCGCGTACCACATGGGCGGGTGGGACTTCCCGTACGGCTTGGGCAGCACCTTGCGCGGGGGAAGTGACCAGTGCTTCCCCTGGAAGCCCTCGTACTCCTCCTGGAGCCACATCTTGGGGAACTCGGCGATGGTCTCCTCCCAGATCTCCTTGGTGTGGTTCATGTCGGTGATGCCCGGGAGGAAGCCGAGGATCTCGTGCGAGCCGGCGCCACGTCCGGAGCCGAACTCGTGGCGGCCCTCGCTGAGGTGGTCGAGCATGGCGACCTTCTCGGCGACCTTGACCGGGTGGTTGACCTGGGCGAGCGGGTTGAAGATGCCCGAGCCGAGATGGATCCGCTCGGTGGCGTGGGCCAGGTAGCCGAGGAAGACGTCGTTCGCGGAGAGGTGGGAGTACTCCTCCAGGAAGTGGTGCTCGGAGGCCCAGGCGTACTTGAAGCCGGACTCGTCCGCCTGGATGACGTACTCGGTCTCCTCCATGAGCGCCTTGTGCTCGGCGAGCGGGTCGGTCTCGGCGCGCCTGCCGACGTAACCCTGAACAAAGAGCCCGAATTCCAAGGGGGTTCACCGTCCCGTCCCTACTTTTCTGACGCATCGTCAGATTTGACTCCGTCGACTGTTCCATCGCACGTCCGGGGCGTCAATAGAGGGAGGGCAGCGCATCTGACGATTCGTCAGAGCACGCTGACGCCGGCCAGCCAGCCGCCGTCGATGACGAACGGCTGCCCGGTGATGTAGGAGGAGTCGTCACAGGACAGGAACAGCGCGAGCCGCGCCACCTCCTCCGGCTGCCCGACCCTCCCCAGCGGCACGAGCTGCCGGTACAGCCCGTCCAGGGCGTCCGGGTCCGCGCCGTCCGGATTGCTCATCGGGGTGTCCACGGCACCCGGGCACACCGCGTTGACCCGGATCCCCTTCGCGGCGAGCTCGATCGCGGCCACCCGCGTCAGGCCGAGGACCGCGTGCTTCGTCGCCGCGTACGCCCCGACGTACGACATGCCCGTGAGCGCCGTGTACGAGGCCGTGTTGACGATCGTGCCGCCGCCCGCCGCCTCGATCTCGGGCGCGACCGTCTTGATCCCCAGGAACGCGCCGACCTGGTTGACCTGGACGATCTGCTGGAACTCCTCCAGGGGCGTGCTGACCAGCTCGTTGAAGCGCAGGATGCCCGCGTTGTTGACCAGGCCGTCGATACGGCCGAAGGCGGCCTTGGCGGCGGCGACCGCGGTCGCCCAGCCGGCCTCGTCGCCGACGTCGAGATGGACGTACAGGCCCCCGAGCTCCTCGGCCAGCGCCTCGCCCCGCTCGTCGAGGACGTCGGCGAGGACCACCCGGGCGCCCTCGGCGCTGAACAGCCGCGCCTCCTGCTCGCCCTGCCCCCGCGCCGCGCCCGTGACGACGACGACGCGCCCCTCCAGCTTTCCCATGCCGTACTCCTAGCGGTCGAGGTGCGGAGCCACGTCGGCGGCGAAGGCCGCCATCTGGTCGATGAGTTCGCCGCGGCTCCGGCTGCGGAACCGCACCTGGATCTGGTCCACGCCCATGGCGCCGTACTCGCGCAGCGACTCGGCGAGCGCACTGGGCTTGCCGGTCAGCGTGCGCCGGCCCGTGTCCCAGCCGGCGTCGCCGACGTACAGGGGCTCGGTGATCGCGCCGATCACGAGCGGGCTCTCGACACCGGCCTGCTCGCGCAGCGTCCGGAGCCGGGCGATCTGCCGCGGGAGGCGGTCGCGCGGATCGCCCTGCGGAAGCCAGCCGTCTCCCTTGAGAGCGGCCCGGCGCACGGCGGCGGGCGAGGAGCCGCCGACCCACAGCGGCACCCGGGCCTGGACGGGCCGTGGCCTCTGGCCGAGCCCCTCGAAGGCGAACCGCTCCCCCGCGAAGCTGGGGAACTCCTCCGGTCCGAGCGCAGCCCGGAGCGCGTCGATCGTCTCGTCGAGCAGGGCGCCGCGCCCCTCGAAGTCGGCGCCGACCGCCTCGAACTCCTCGCGCACGTGCCCCGCGCCGACCCCGAGGAGCAGCCGGCCGCCGGACAGGTGGTCGAGCGTCGCGTACTGCTTGGCGGTGACCAGCGGATGGCGCAGCCCGACGACGGCGACATGGCTGAGCAGTCGCACCCGTTCCGTGGCCGCGGCCAGGAAGGACAGCGTGGCGACGGGGTCGTACCAGACCGTGGACATCGCCCCGGCGAGCCGCAGCGGGACGGCGACGTGGTCGCAGACCGCGATGTACGCGAACCCGGCACGGTCGGCGGTGCGCGCGATCGCCACGAGATCGTCCGGACCCGCGGCCGCCTCCCAGGACTCGGCGTAGAGGGTGCTCTGCGACTGAACCGGGAGCTGCATCCCGTAGACCACCATGGTTCGGCCCCTTCGCCGCTGGATCCGACGTCATCCGGCGGTCGCCCGATGGGATTATCTGACGACCCGTCATGTCGCTTGGCTCTCCATGGTCTTGCCCGAGGCCTGATCGGGCAAGGGGTCTGCGGGTCACGCTCGGACGGGGCGGACCGGGGCAGTACGCGTACGGGCGGCGCCGAGGAGGGGGCGGGAGGGGCCGCGAGGGGGCGGGGCCAGGAGGCGCCCGGCGGGGCCCGGTCGGGGCCGGGCCGCCCGGAACGCCGCCTTGCCGCTCCCGGTGGTGCCCGCCTCCCCGTGGAACCGCGCACCACGGCGTCGGGCCTCACCAGCGGGCCGGACCGGCAGGCCCGGAACCCCACAGCCAGATGGCCCTGCCCCGAGCACGACGGCCCTAGCCGAGCACGACGGGCCCTAGCCGAGCAGCGCGTACACGGTCGAGGCGCGGGCTGCGGGCTCCTCCGTGCCGTGCGCCGTCATCGTGATGTCGGCGAACGCCATGCGCCGTCCCAGCTTGGAGATCCGGGCGTCGACGAGGACGTCCGCGCCGGCCACCGCCCGCTGGAACGTCGTCGACTGCTGGACCGTCGTCATGGGGACGAAAGCGCCGCGGGCCGAGGACACGGCGATCACCGTGGCGGTGTCGGCCGCAGCCATCAGCGCCTGGCCGGACAGGGCGCCGCCCTCCCGGGCCAGCCGGTCCGTCCAGGGCAGGCGCAGAACGGCGTGCAGCTCGCCCGTCCCGACCACGGTCAGCCCGAGGTCGAGCACCCAGGGGGCGAAGTTGTCGGCGAGGATCTTGTCGGCTTCGGCCGGAGTGAGCGTCATGTCCCGATGGTGGCGGCGGTCACGGTCGATGTCCACGCCATCGACCGCGGGGCCGCACGCCGGCCGCCCCGGCCGATCACGGACCGGACCAGAGCCCGTCCTCCGTCAGCCCCAGCAGCTCGATCGCGTTGCCGCGCACGATCCGCTCCACCACGTCGGGCGCCAGATGCCCCATCTGCGCCTCGCCGACCTCGCGGGAGTCGGGCCAGGTGGAGTCCGAGTGCGGGTAGTCCGTCTCGTACAGGACGTTGCCGACGCCGATCGCGTCCAGGTTCCGAAGACCGAAGGCGTCGTCGAAGAAGCAGCCGTGAACATGCTCGGCGAAGAGCTCCGACGGCGGACGCAGCACCTTGTCCGCGACACCGCCCCACCCGCGGTTCTCCTCCCACACCACGTCCGCTCGCTCCAGGATGTACGGGATCCAGCCGATCTGGCCCTCCGCGTACATGACCCGCAGATTGGGGAAGCGTTCGAACTTGCCGCTCATCAGCCAGTCCACCATCGAGAAGCAGCAGTTGGCGAAGGTGATCGTGGAGCCGACGGCGGGTGGGGCGTCGGCGGACGTCGACGGCATCCTCGAGGAGGAGCCGATGTGCATGGCCACGACCGTTCCGGTTTCGTCGCAGGCCGCCAGGAACGGGTCCCACTCGTCGGTGTGGACGGACGGAAGGCCCAGGTGGGGGGGTATCTCGGAGAACGCCACCGCCCGCACCCCGCGCGCCGCGTTGCGCCGCACCTCCGCGGCGGCGAGCTCCGCGTCCCACAGCGGGATCAGCGTGAGCGGGATCAGCCGGCCCCCCGACTCGGGCCCGCACCACTCCTCCACCATCCAGTCGTTGTAGGCGCGCACCCCGAGGAGTCCCAGCTCACGGTCCTTCGCCTCGGTGAACGTCTGCCCGCAGAAGCGCGGGAAAGTGGGGAAACACAGCGCGGACTGGACGTGGTTGACGTCCATGTCTGCCAACCGGTCCGGCACGCTGTACGAACCGGGCCGCATCTGCTCGTAGGTGATGACCTCGAGCCTGATCTCGTCGCGGTCGTAGCCGACGGCGGTGTCGAGCCTGGTCAGCGGCCGGTGCAGATCCTCGTACACCCACCAGTCCCCCACTGGTCCCTCGTCGCCCGGCGCGCCCATGACGGGGGCGAACCTGCCGCCGAGGAACGTCATCTCCTTCAGCGGCGCACGGACGACACGGGGGCCGCTGTCCCGGTACTTCGACGGGAGTCTGTCCCGCCAGACGCCGGGAGGCTCCACCGTGTGGTCGTCCACCGAGATGATCTTCGGGAAGGTCTCCATGGCTCCCACGGTAGCGCTGATCTGACGGATCGTCAGCTCCTTGGTCGGCGGGAAGCTGCAGATCCTGTGCAGAGCGTCACCCCTTGCTGACGAGGCAGGCCCCCACAAGGCAGACTGTCGGAGGCGAACCCGCGACACGAGCGAGACAAGCGGGACGAAGGCGGTACCGGCAGGGGGTAGCGATGCACCGCGAGGACGGGCCCTCCGCACAGCCACACATTCCGGAGCCGCGGACTCCGGACCCGTCGGACGACGACCGGCACCTGCGCTTCAGCGTGCTCGGCCCCGTCCGCGCCTGGCGATCCGGACAGGCCCTGCCCCCCGGCTCACCCCAGCAGCGCGCACTCCTCGCCGCCCTCCTCCTCCGCGAGGGCCGCACCGCCACGGCCGCCGAACTCATCGACGCCATCTGGGGCGAGGACCCGCCCTCCCAGGCCCTCGCAGCCGTACGCACCTACGCCTCACGCCTGCGCAAGATCCTCGACCCCGGCGTCCTCGTCAGCGAATCCGGCGGATACGCCGTCCGCATCCCCGCCGACACCCTCGACCTCCACATCGCCCAGGAACTCGTCGCCGAAGCCGAGAAGTCACGCGCCGGCGGCGACCGCTGCCACGCCCGCACCCTCATCAACAGATCCCTCGGCCTCTGGGACGGCGAACCCCTCGCCTCCGTCCCCGGCCCCTACGCCGAGACCCAGCGCGCCCGGCTCGAGGAATGGCGCCTCCAACTCCTCGAGACCCGGCTCGAACTCGACCTCGACGTCGGCTGCCACGCCGAAGCCGTCTCCGAACTCACCGCCCTCACCGCCGCACACCCGCTGCGCGAACGCCTGCGCGAACTCCTCATGCTCGCCCTCTACCGCAGCGGACGCCAGGCCGAGGCACTCGCCGTCTACGCCGACACCCGGCGACTCCTCGCCGACGAACTCGGCGTCGACCCCCGACCCGAACTCGCCACCCTCCAGCAGCGCATCCTCCAGGCCGATGCCGAACTCGCCCGCCCCGCCGAACAGCCCGCCCCCACCAACCCCCAACCAGCCCGGCCCGCGCAGCTCCCCGCCACCGTCCCCGACTTCACCGGCCGCACCTCCTTCGTCCGCGAACTCGGCCGACGCCTCGCCTCCGCCGACGGCTCCGTCATGGCCGTCTCCGCCCTCGCCGGCATCGGCGGCGTCGGCAAGACCACCCTCGCCGTCCACGTCGCCCACGAAGCCAAACCCCACTTCCCCGACGGGCAGCTCTACGTCGACCTCCAGGGCGCCGGCGCCCGCGCCGCCGAACCCGACACCGTCCTCGGCGCCTTCCTCCGCGCCCTCGGCACGGCCGACACCGCCATCCCCGACACCCTCGACGAACGCGCCGCCCTCTTCCGCTCCCTCCTCGACGGCCGCCGCGTCCTCGTCCTCCTCGACAACGCCCGCGACGCCGCCCAGATCCGCCCCCTGCTGCCCGGCACCGCCGGCTGCGCCGCCCTCGTCACCAGCCGCGTCCGCATGGTCGACCTCGCCGGAGCCCACCTCGTCGACCTCGACGTCATGTCCCCCGACGAAGCCCTCCAGCTCTTCACCCGCATCGTCGGCGAGGAACGCGTCACAACCGAACGCGAAGCCGCCCTGGACGTCGTCGCCGCCTGCGGCTTCCTCCCCCTCGCCATCCGCATCGCCGCGTCCCGCCTCGCCGCCCGCCGCACCTGGACCGTGTCCGTCCTCGCCGCCAAACTCGCCGACGAACGCCGCCGACTCGACGAACTCCAGGCCGGCGACCTCGCCGTCAAGGCCACCTTCGAACTCGGCTACGGCCAGCTCGAACCCGCCCAGGCCCGCGCCTTCCGCCTGCTCGGCCTCGCCGACGGCCCCGACATCTCCCTCACCGCCGCCGCGGCCACCCTCGGACTCCCCGAACACGACACCGAGGACCTCCTCGAAGCCCTCGTCGACACCTCACTCCTCGAATCCGCCGCCCCCGGCCGCTACCGCTTCCACGACCTCGTCCGCCTCTACGCGCGAGCCTGCGCCGAACGCGACGAACAACCCCCCGCGGAGCGCGAAGCCGCCCTGTCCCGGCTGCTGGACTTCTACCTCGCCACCACGGCCCGCGTATTCGCCCTCGAACGCCCCGGCGACCGGCTCGTCGACCACCTCGCCTCCACGGTCTACGCCGGACTCGCCTTCACCGACCGCCACGAAGCCCTCGACTGGCTCTACCGCGAGGCCAACTCCCTCCTCGCCTGCGCCCGCCAGTCCTTCGTCGGCACCCGGCTGCGACGCGCCGTCGACCTGCTGTGGGCCGCCAAGGACCTCGCCGAGTCCGGCGCCAACAGCAAACAGTACGAATCCGCCGCGCTCGCCGCACGCGACGCGGCGCTCGCCGCGGACGACCCACACGCCGCGGGACGCGTACGCACCGCCCTGACCAACGTGCACCTCGTCGCCGGACGGTACGAACAGGCCGACGAAGAGGCGCGCACCGCACGAGAGCTGGCCACCCTCGCCCAGGACCCGGCCCCCCTCTACTGGGCCGACAACGACCAAGGCATCGCCGCCGCCGCCACCGGCCGCTACGAAGAAGCCGAACAGCACCTCGTGAACGCGGCAGAACGCGCCCGCGCGGACGGCCACCTGCCCGGCGCGGCGAGCGCCCTCTGCAACCTCTCCCGCGTGCACCTCTTCCTCGGACGCACCACCGAGGCCATCGACCTCGCCCGGCAAGGCGTCGCGATCTACGACAGACTCGGCCTCACCGTACGCCTCGCCAACGGCCGCTACGCCCTCGGCGTCGCCCTCACCGAGGCGAACCGCACCGCCGAGGCACTGGAACAACTCGCCGCGGCGCTGCAGATCTTCATCAAGGACCGCCAGCGGCTCTGGGAGGGCACGACGCACTTCCGCATCGCCCAGGCCCACCTCAACGTCCGCAACCCCTCCCACGCCGCACAGCACGCCGAACAAGCCCTCGCCAGCGGCTACATGGGCGGTGATCGCATGCGGGCCAGCATCCTCACCACTCTCGGCGAATCCCTCCACGCTCTCGGGCAGACCGACCGCGCACGTGCCTGCTGGCAGGAGGCACTCGCCTTCTACGAGCAAACCGGCGCCCGCGACGCGGAACGGCTCAAGGCCCTCCTGACCCCAGCAGCAGCCTGAACTGCGCGGACAGGGTCGTTCAGCATTTGTTTATGGCCGTCCGGCAGTCTCTAACCACGGTCCGTCGCATCGGGGGACGGACGGGTCGCGAAAGGCTCACCACTAAGGTGAGCGGTCCCGGAACGCCCGTTCGGCGACCCACGGGGGAGTCGCCGAACGGGCGTTGCAACTGGTTTGAACACACGGGGAGCTGAGCACCATGAGCGCCGAGAAGAAGATCGAAGAGATCGTCACGATGGACAACCACCTGCCGGCTCCGCCCAAGGACGGCGGCGCCACCACGCAGGACAACCACCTGCCCACCCCGCCCAAGGACGGCAAGCCCGCCAGGCCGGACAACGGCACCGTGACGACCCTGGACAACCACCTGCCCACCCCGCCCAATGACGGCGGCATCACCACCATGGACAACCATCTGCCGGCGCCCCCCAAGCCCTGAGACCGCACACGACGGGGTGCGGCCGCGGCGGCGCGGAGGGGGAGCCGCCGCGGCCGCGGTGCGTTCAGCGGGCGTGCGCCTCTGCGCGCGCCCGCAGTTCCGTCTTCAGCACCTTCCCGCTCGCGTTCCTCGGCAGCTCCGCCACGAACTCAACCGACCGCGGCACCTTGTAGTTCGCCATCTCCCGCCGCGCCCAGGCGATCAGATCGTCCGCCGTCAGCGTCGAACCCGGTCGGCGCACCGCGTAAGCCCTCCCCACCTCGCCCAGCCGCCCGTCCGGCACGCCGATCACCGCCACGTCCGCCACGTCCGGGTGCACGCCGAGCAGTTGCTCGATCTCCGCCGGATAGGCGTTGAAGCCGCCCACGACGAACATGTCCTTGATCCGGTCGGTGATCCGCAGGTTCCCCGCCGCGTCGAGGACCCCCACATCGCCCGTGTGCAGCCAGCCGTCCGCGTCGACCGCCTCCGCCGTGGCCACCGGGTCCTCGAAGTAGCCCTGCATCACGTTGTGCCCGCGCACCAGGATCTCCCCCGGCTCCCCAGGGCCGGCCCCGACGCGCACCTCGGTGCCCGGAATGGCCCGCCCCGACGTCGACGCGATCGTGGCCGGGTCGTCCCCGCGCCGGCACATCGTCACGATGCCCGACGCCTCCGACAGCCCGTACGCGGTGAGCACCGTGCCGATGCGCAGCTCCTCCCGCAACCGCTCCACCAGACGCAGCGGCACCACGGCCGCCCCCGTGACCACCAGCCGCAGCGCAGACAGGTCGTACGACTCCCGGGCCGGATGGTCCAGCAGGGACTGGTGGAGCGTCGGCGGGCCCGGCAGGACCGAGATCCGCTCGGACGCGATGTTCGCCAGCACCGTGTCCACGCCGAACACCGGCTGCGGCACCATCGTCGAACCCCGCATCAGACACGCCACGATCCCCGCCTTGTATCCGAAGGTGTGGAAGAACGGGTTCACGATCAGATAGCGGTCCTCCCGCCGCAGGCCCGCCAGCTCCGCCCAGACCGCATAGCAGCGCAGCGTCTGCGCATGAGTGATCACGGCGCCCTTGGGCGCCCCCGTCGTGCCCGAGGTGAAGACGATGTCCGACGGGGCGGACGGGTCGACCGCGTCCGCCCGGGCGCGCACCCGGGACACCGGCACCGCGTCGCCGCCCGCGAGGAAGTCCTTCCAGGTGCGGTAGTCCTCCGGCGCACTGTCCGCGAACACCACCACCTGCTCCAGGTGCGGTAGTTCGACCTCGGCGCGCCGCAGCGAGGCGACGTACGAGGTGCCGAGGAACGTGCCGGTGACGAACAGCAGCCTCGCTCTGGAGCGGGCCAGTACGTACGCCGCCTCCGCGCCCTTGAAACGGGTGTTGAGCGGCACGAGCACCGCGCCGGCCGACACCGCACCCAGCGCGGAGACGATCCACTCCAGCGTGTTCGGCGCCCAGACGGCCACCCGGTCGCCCGGTTCCACGCCCGCGGCCAGACAGGCGGCGGCGGCACGTTCCACGCGTTCGCCCAGCTCGGCGTAGCTCACCCGGGTACGGCCCTCGACCACCGCCTCCCGGTCGCCGTGGCGCTCCGCGGCGCTCCGCACCAGCCTCGGTATGGAGCCCCACTCCAGGTCGCCGCGCATAGCCCGAACCTCCCGCCGTCGACTGCGTCCCATTAGCTGACTATCCGTCAGATTAGCTGTACGCTCCCCCGCATGGCGACCCTCAAGGACGCGACCGCGATAGCCGGAATCGGGCAGACCGCCTTCGCCGGACACCTCCCCGAATCCGAGAGGACCCTGGCCTGCAGGGCCATCCTCGCCGCCCTCGACGACGCCGGCGTGAGCCCCGCCGAGGTCGACGCCTTCGCCTCCTACACCATGGAGGAGACCGACGAGGTCGAGATCGCCAAGGCGATCGGCGCGGGAGACGTCACCTTCTTCAGCAAGGCCGGATACGGCGGCGGCGGTTCCTGCGCGACCGTCGCCCATCTCGCCGCGGCCATCGCCACCGGGCAGGCCGGCGTCGGCGTCGCCTGGCGCTCCCGGAAGCGCGGCTCCGGACCCCGCCCCTGGAAGAACACCTCCGTACAGCTGCCCACCCCCGGGCAGTGGACCCGGCCCTTCGGACTGCTGCGGCCGGCGGACGAGATCGGCATGCTCACCCGGCGCTACATGCACGAGTACGGCGCCACCCGCGACCACCTCTTCAACGTCGCCCTCGCCTGCCGCAACCGCGCCAACCAGAACCCGGCCGCGGTCATGTACGACCGGCCGCTGACCCGGGAGATGTACATGACGGCGCGCTGGATCAGCGATCCCCTGTGCCTCTTCGACAACTGCCTCGAGACGGACGGCGCGCTCGCCTGCGTCGTCGTCAGCGCCGAGCGCGCCCGCGACTGCCGCCACCGGCCCGTCTACATCCACTCCGTCGCCCAGGGCCTGCCTGCCCAGCACCACGGCATGGTCAACTACTGGAACGACGACCCGCTGACCGGACCCGCCTGGACCGCGGCCCGGCAGCTGTGGAAGACCGCCGACCTCGGGCCACAGGACGTCGACGTCGCCCAGATCTACGACGCGTTCACCCCGCTGATCCCGCTGTCGCTGGAGGGGTACGGCTTCTGCGGGCGCGGGGAGGGCGGGCCGTTCACCGAGGGAGGCGCCCTGGAGATCGGCGGGCGGCTGCCGCTCAACACCGGTGGCGGCGGGCTCAGCGAGGCGTACGTCCACGGCTTCAATCTGATCAACGAGGGCGTGAAGCAGTTGCGCGGTGTCTCCACGGCGCAGGTGCCGGACGCGTCGACGTGTCTGGTGACGGCGGGCGAGGGTGTCCCGACTTCGGCGTTGCTTCTGAGGAGTTGAGCTGACAGATGACAGATTCTGATACCGGGTATCTGACACCCGTCATCGACGAGGACGGCGCTCCCTTCTGGGATTACGCCGCGCGAGGACAACTCCGCGTCCAGGCCTGCGCCTCCTGCGGCGAGCTGCGCTTCCCTCCCCGCCCCTGCTGCCCCCGCTGCCAGTCCTTCGACAGCACCTGGCGGCGCATGAGCGGCCGCGGCCGGATCTGGTCGTACGTCCTGCCGCACCCTCCGCTGCTCCCCGGCTACGCCGAGCAGGCCCCGTACAACGCGGTCGTCGTCGAGCTCGCGGACGCTCCCCACATCCGGCTGGTCGGGAACGTCGTGGCCGCCGCGGACGCCCCGCTGAACTCGGTCGACCCGGCGCGGCTGCGCGTCGGGGCCCCGGTGCGGGTGGCGTTCACGGTGGCGGGTGGCGGGGTGGCCGTGCCGCGCTGGCTGCTGGAGCGGTGATGCCTGGATCCGGTGTGCGGGTGGAGCGGGACGAGGAGTCCGGGGTCGCCGTCGTCACCCTGGACCGGCCGGGTCGGCACAACGCCGTGGACCTGGCCATGGCGGAGGAGCTGTCCTGTGTCTGGCGTGGGTTCCGCTTCGACGACTCGGTGCGCGCGGTGGTGGTCACCGGCGCCGGTGGGAAGGCGTTCTGCAGCGGGGTGGACCGCTCCGCCGTCGTGCCCCAGCCGGCGTCGCCGTACTCGGTCGACGATCCGCTGGTGCGGATCGGGCCGAAGGCGAACGACCTGTGGAAGCCGGTGATCGCGGCCGTGCGCGGGCTGGCGTGCGGCGGCGCGTTCTATCTGCTCGGTGAGGCGGAGTTCCTGATCGCCGCCGAGGACGCCGTGTTCTTCGACCCGCACACCGCCTACGGCATGGTCAGCGCGTACGAGTCGGTGTACATGGCGATGCGCATGCCGTTGGGGGAGGTGGCCAGGACGGCGCTGATGGGTACGGCCGAGCGGCTGTCGGCCCGGCGGGCGTACGAGACCGGTCTGGTCAGCGAGCTGACCCCGCCGGGAGACGAGGTACCGGCGGCGGTGCGCTGCGCGGGGGTGATCGCCTCGTATCCGACGGAGGCGGTGCAGGGGACGGTCCGCGCCGTGTGGTCGGCGAAGGAGGCGGTCCGCGCGCAGGCACTGGCGCACGCACCGCAGCTGGTGACGCTGGGGAACCTGCCGCCGGAGCGGCAGGCGGAGCTGTTCACCGCGCGCCGACCGGGGTTCCGGTTGCGCTGACGCCATGGAGACCGCAGGCGCGGTCGGTGGGCTCGCGCCTGCGCTGGTCCGCCGGGCAGGCCGGATCGTCGCCCATGTCGCGGCGCACGAGCTCGGTGCGGCTGCCTATGCGGTCAAGGCCGTACGCGCTGCCGCGCCGGAAGGCGAGAGCGAGGCGGCAGGGCGGCTCGAATGCCAGTGGCAGGGTGACCGGCTCCCGGAGGCGATTCGCGAACTCGTGCTCGACGACCAGCGGTCGCGGAACGACATCTGCTGTTCGGTGTTCGTCTGCTGAGCGCTCGTCGGGCGCCGACAAGGTCCACAGGAGGCTGGTCCGCCGGCGTCCTCGGTGGGGCGGTCACCGATGTAGCGGCTGGGTGCGGTGGGGCGGTTGGGGCGGCCGGTGGTGAGTGCGGGGTGCCCGGTCGGCCGTATGGAGGGTGAGGACCGTGTGCCGGCGTTGCCCGTGGCCGGGTCCGTCCCGGGTGGGGCGGGGGCGGGGCGGGGGCCGGTTCAGGGGTCGCGATCGGGGTACCACGGGCGTAGCGTCGTGCTGCGGAGAGGAGGCCGGCCATGGTCCGCAACGTCGTAGGGTCGGTCCTGGCTCTCGCCGGAGCGGCGGCCGCCGTATGGAGCCCCTTCCGTGCCTGGTACGACGGCCGTCCCGGCATCGACTACCGGATCCAGGATCTGTTCGGCGGTATCACGGACGCTCAGACGGAGGTCGTGTCGTCGATTGTGCTGCCGTATGCGTTCGCGGCGTTGGTGACGTTGCTCGGTGTGGTGTTGCGGTCGCGGTTGCTGGTGGGGCTGGCTGGGCTGGTGGTGCTGGGGTTCACGGTCCTGTGGATGGTGCGCCAGGGTCAGTCGGCGGGCTATCTGTCGGTGGGGGGTGGGCTCCCGGGGTTGGGTGAGGGTGTCGCGGCTGCGCTGGGTGGCGGTTTTCTGCTGTTGCTGGCGGCGGTCGTGATGCGTGGGCGTGCGCCGCGGGTGGTGGCGTTCGAGGAGCCGGGCTACGACGATCCGCCGGAGGGTCCGGGGGCGTATCCGGGTGGGTATGCGGCCGGGTATCCGCCGGGGGGTGATCCGGGGGTGTACCCGCCTCAGGAGGGGGGTCCGTACGCGTGGTCGCCGGGGCCGGACGACACGCAGCGGCTGCCGGCGTTTCCGCCTCCTCCGCCGTACGGGTCGGGGCCCCGGCAGCCTCGGCGGGACCCGTACGGTGCGGGTCCGGCTCAGGATCCGTTCCGTGACGAGGGGCGGGGGCCGTAGTTCCCGCGTTCGTCCCGGCCGGGGTGCCGGGGGCACCCGGCCGGGTTTCGGCGGGGGTTACCGGGGTGCGGCGGTGCGGCCGGTGGCGGTTCCCTTGGCGGCGTCGAGGGCGTAGACGCAGCGGTCCTTGGAGCTGGCGTAGACGACGCCGTTGCGGGCGACGGGTGAGCCGGTGATCTCGCCGCCGGTGGCGAGTTTCCAGCGGAGTTGTCCGCCGGCCGCGTCGAGGGTGTAGAGCACGTGGTCGGCGGAGCCGAAGTGGATCCGGCCGTCGGCGACGACGGGGCTGCCGGTGACCTCGCCGCCGGCGGCGAATCTCCATTTGGGGGTGCCGGTGACGGCGTCGAGGGTGTAGAGGGCGTTGCCGCTGCCGACGTGGACGCTGCCGTCGGTGACGAGGACGGGTTCGACGGACTGGCGGGCCTCGGTGGCGATGCGCCAGCGGTCCTTTCCGGTGGTGGCGTCGAGGGCGTAGACGGTGCCGAGGTAGTCGGCGAGGTAGATGCCACCGCCGGTGACGGCGGGGCCGGGGGCGAAGACGGGTGGGGAGAGGAAGACGGCCGGGGCTTCGAAGTGCCAGCGCACGTGGCCGGTGATGGTGTCGACGCACAGGACGCGGGTGCCGGCGGCGAGGTAGGTGCAGCCGTCGGGGGCCTGGGTGACGCGTACGGGTGCGCCGCCGCAGGAGGCGGCGTCGCCGACGGGGTAGGACCAGCGTTCGGTGCCGGTGCGGGCGTCGAGGGCCTGGAGGCGGGCGTTGCGCCACACGTAGACGGTGTCGTCGCAGAGGGCGGGTCCGGCTTCGGGGGTTTCGAAGTCGCTCTGGGCTCCGGTGATCTCCCAGAGTTTTTCGCCGTTGGAGGCTTCCCAGCCCTGGACGCCGCCGCCGCGGGTGGCGGTGACGACGGTGCCGCGGGCGGCTTCGAGGGAGTAGACCCAGGCGTCGGTGTGGGTGCGCCAGCGTTCGCCGCCGTCGTTGGCGTCGAGGGCGTAGAGGGTGGGTCCGTCGGAGGCGTGGATGCGTCCGCCGTGGACGGTCATGGCCCAGGCGACGTCGCGGGTCTTGAACTGGCGGCGGCCGCTGGCGACGTCGAGGGCGTGGACCTCGAAGGAGGTGACGTAGAGGAGGTCGCCGTCGACGACGGGGGTGCCCCAGACGTCGTTGGACATGCGGAAGCGCCAGGGGCGCCAGCGTGCGGGGCCGCTGTCCGGGGGTGTGGTGGGTGCGGGTACGGGCGGGGCCGGGGTCATGGCGTTGGTGGCGGCCTCTCCGCCGGGCGGGCGGACCCAGCCGGTGGCGGGGCCGGCGTCGACGGCGGCGGCTCGGGCGTCGGCCGCGGCTCGGGGGCCGGGGCCGATGGGGATCTTGGCGCCGGGCAGTCGGACGGGTCCGTGGTCGGGGCCGGGGCCGGGTGGGGCGTGCTGGGGGCGGACGGGTGCGGTGTTGCGGGGGTCGGGTCCGCCGGTGGGTCGGGCGGGGGCGTGTTCGGGCCTCGGGGGTACGGGGGGTGTGGGGGGTCGGGGCCGGGCTGCGGGGCCGCCGATGCCGGGCAGACGTCCGCCGCGGCGGTCCTCGATGAGGGAGACGGCGCGGCCGGGCAGCCAGGCGGAGGCGGTGCCGCTGTCGTCGCCGCCGGAGGAGAACAGGTGGGGTGCGAGTTGTGCCTGGAGGTCCTCGGGGCTGGGCCGGAGGGCTGCGTCCGTCTGCATGCAGGATTCGATGAGGGGGCGCAGTTCGTCGGGTAGCCCGGCCAGGTCGGGGCCTTCGCGCAGGAGCATGAAGACGGTCTCGACGGGGTTGGCGCCGTGGAAGGGCGCGTGTCCGGTGGCGGCGAAGACGAGGGTGGAGCCGAGGGAGAAGACGTCGCTGGCGCCGGTGACGCTGCGGGAGTCGCGGGCCTGTTCGGGCGACATGTAGGCGGGGGTGCCGACGGCGACGTTGGTCATGGTGAGGCGGGTGTTGGAGACGCCCGACGCGATGCCGAAGTCGATCACGCGGGGGCCGTCCTCGACGACGAGGACGTTGGACGGTTTGAGGTCGCGGTGGACCAGGCCCGCGCCGTGGATGGACTGGAGGGCCTCGGCGATTCCGGCCGCCAGCCAGCGGACCGCCTGGGCGGGCAGGGGCCCGCACTCGTTCACTATTTCCTCGAGGGAGGGGGCGGGGACGTAGGCGGTGGCGAGCCAGGGCACGGCGGCGCGCGGGTCGGCGTCGACGACGGCCGCGGTGTAGAAGCCGGAGACCGCTCGTGCCGCTTCGACCTCGCGGGTGAAGCGGACGCGGAACAACTGGTCCTCGGCGAGCTCCGTGCGCACCGTTTTGATCGCCACCCGCCGGCCGGACGCCGACCGTGCGAGATAGACCAGCCCCATGCCGCCGGCTCCGAGCCGTCCCAGCACCTCGAAGGGGCCGATCCGCCTCGGGTCGTGCTGCGTCAGCTGCTCCACTTCGCTTGCCACCTCCCCGTAGGGGCCATGCAGGTACGGCCCCGTCGCCACCTGATTGTTCCTGCCGGAGGGCAGGGTTGCGAACCCGGGGCGGTATCGGGGTGTCTCGGGCTATTTTGCCGGGCTGCCGGGGGTGGTGTGCGGGTTCGGTGGGTTCGGTGGCTTCAGTCGGCGGGCCGGCCGGACGTGTCGGACTGGTGTTCGGGGGCGGGGTCGTCCGTGCGTTCGGTTCGAGGGCGGGCCTGGTCGTTTCCGGGCGGTTCCGCGTCGGGTCGGGCCTGCTGCTCGGGCTGCCGTTCGGACTTCCGGTCGGGCTCTTGTTCGAGCGCGTTCCCGGATGCGGGTCCGAGGGGCGCCCCGGGCCCGGGCTCCGCCAGAACGGCGAAGGCGGCTCCCTGGTCGTCGGTGAGGACGGCCATACGTCCGTAGGGGATGTCGAAGGGCGGTGCGGTGACGCGGGCGCCGAGCCGGGTGGCGTGTTCGACGGTGGCGTCGGTGTCGTCGACGGCGAAGTAGACGAGGAAGTGGCCGGGCATCTCCGCGGGGAACGCGTCGGTGATGACGCTGCGGGCCCCGACGGCGGTGTCCTCGCCGGGTTCGGTCCCGGCGGGCGACCACATCAGGTAGTCGACGGTGTCGTCGGGCAGCGGGGTGGCCTGGAAGCCGAATACTTCCTGGTAGAAGGGGTCGACGGCGTCCTTGTCGCGAGTGTAGACCTCGGTCCAGCAGAACGAGCCGGGCTCGCCCCGGAGGGCGAAGCCGTCGCGTTCGCCCTTCTGCCAGAGGCCGAACACGGCGCCCGCGGGGTCGGCGGCGAGCACGACGGTGCCGAGGCCGTCGACGGGCGTGGGAGCGGTGATCACTTGGCCGCCGGCGTCCCTGATCCTCCGGGCGGTGGCGGTGGCGTCGCCGGTGGCGAAGTAGACGCCCCAGGTGGTGGGCATGCGGCCGTCGCTCTTGGAGGCGAGGGCTGCGACGGGTTTTCCGTCGCGGAGGGCGTCGGTGTAGTGCGGGTAGGGGCCGTGATCAGCGCTTCTCCCGCCGTAGGTCCAGCCGAACAGTTCGCCGTAGAAGCGCTTGCCCGCTTCGAGGTCGGGCAGCTGGGCGTCCACCCAGCAGGGGGTGCCCTCGGTGAATGCGGCCATGGTCCGGCCCCTTCCTCGGTGCGGGTTCCGCTGGGGCGGGTTCCTGGTGCGGATTCCGCGGCGCAGAGCCCTCGACACAGAGTGTGATGTCAGTCACAGTCAATCGGACTGTGGCGTGCGCCGCACGCAGAGGGGCCCGTACGTCGAGCAGTCCAGTCGTTGAGTTGTCCACCGAAATTATCCACAGGCTGTTGATAACACTGTTGGCCCACCCGGGGGACGATGCGGGAGCACCCCATTTGCAGTCGGCCGAATCGCGCGCCGATCACCCCTCGGTAAGCTGACGGCATGACAGGACAAGTACGCACTGTCGACGGCCGGGTCGCCGGTCGTCGCGGACAGGCGACGCGGCAGAAGCTGCTCGACTGTCTCAGCGAGATGCTCAGCTCCTCGCCGTACCGGGACGTCAAGGTCATCGATGTGGCCCGGAAAGCGGGGACCTCACCCGCGACCTTCTACCAGTACTTCCCCGACGTCGAGGGCGCGGTCCTCGAACTCGCGGAGGAAATGGCCACGGAGGGCGCCGCGTTGACGGACCTGGTCGCGGGCCGGTCCTGGGTCGGCAAGGCGGGCTGGCAGACCGCGGAGCAACTCGTCGAGGGATTCCTCGACTTCTGGCGCAGGCACGACGCGATCCTCCGCGTGGTGGACCTCGGCGCGGCCGAGGGCGACAAGCGCTTCTACAAGCTCCGCATGAAGATCCTGAACTCGGTCACCAACTCCCTTGCGGACGCCGTGAAGGAGCTCCAGTCCAAGGGCAAGGTCGACAAGGACGTCAGCCCGATGGCGGTGTCGGGTTCGCTGGTCGCGATGCTGGCCTCGGTGGCCTCGCACCAGAAGGGCTTCCAGACCTGGGGCGTCAAGCAGGCCGAACTGAGGCCGAACCTGGCGCTGTTGGTGCACCTGGGCATCACGGGCAGGAAGCCGACGAGGTAGCCGGGCAGGCCGCGACGACGGGCGCGCTCGCGCCAAGTCCTGTCACAGGCAAGCCCGTTCCCGTCCAGCCACGTCGGCCGTCGGCAGCGGCGGCACGTCCGTCGCCGACATGACCGTGCCTCGCGGCGCACCTTTCGCCGCCACGCCTTCCACCGGTACGGCGCGCCCCGCGCCGGCCGCGCTCCACCGGCCCGCCCTTCGCCGTCGCGCCCTCCGCCTACGCCCGTACGCCCTCTCGCCCGTACGCCCCGAGCGGCCCGCCCGCAGGGCCGCGGGGCCCGCACCGGCCGGGGCGCCCCTCCGCCGTCGCGGGTCCACGCCCTCCGCCGACCCGCACCCCTCCATGGGCCGTGCCCCCACCTCCATGGGCCGTGCCCCCACCGACCCGGCACGACCCTCCACGGGTCCACGCCCTCCGCCGACCCGCACCCCTTCACGGGCCGTGCCCCCACCTCCATGGGCCGTGCCCCCACCGACCCGGCACGACCCTCCACGGGTCCACGCCCTCCGCCGACCCGCACCCCTTCACGGGCCCACGACCCTCCCGGTACGTCCCGGCAGGTCCGTCGTGGCCGCCCCCACGGTCGGGCGCGCCCACGCCGCCCGCACCGCCCGCGGCGTCAGCCGTCCACCGCGGTGCTCCGTCGCGTCAGCCGGAACAGCCGGATCTCCCTGTCGATCCTCGCCTGGTACGTCGCGTACGGGGGCCAGAACGCGAGCGCCGCGCCCCAGGCCGCCCCGCGTTCCTCGCCGGTCAGCAGTTCCGCCCTGACCGGCACGTCCCCGCCCCGCCAGCTGATCTCCGCCTCGGGGTGCGCGAGCAGATTGCCCGTCCACGCCGGGTGGCCGGGCCGGCCGAAGTTGGAGCCGACGAGGAGCCAGGTGCCGGTCGCCTCCTCCGGCACGCACGCGAGCGGCGTGCGGCGCGGGAGCCCGGTCCTCGCGCCGCGCGCGGTCAGCACGAGCCCGGGCAGCATCCGCGCGCTGGGCAGCACCTTGCCCCGGGTCATCCGGTGGACGGCCCGGTCCAGGGCGGGGATGACGTGCGGGGCGATCCGTGCGAACGCGCGGGTCGAGGAGATCTTCCGGACCACGCGGATCCCGGTGCGCATCAGACGTCGGCCGCCTCTCGCGCGCCGGGACCCGCCCCGGACCCGTCCCCGGACCCGCGGGCGACCACCGCCGCCGGGGCAACCCGGGCAGCGGCGGCCGGGGCGAACAGGCCCGCCGTCTCCGCCGCCCGTGCGCGCAGCCGGTGGACGGGCCCGAAGAGCAGTTCGTCGGAGGCGGCCCGCTTGAAGTAGCGGTGGGCCATGTGCTCCCAGGTGAAGCCGATGCCGCCGTGCAGCTGGATCGCCTCACCGGTGACGCTCCGGAGCGCCTCCAGGCACTGGGCGAGGGCGAGCGTGCCCTCGCCGGGGTCCCAGGCCGCGTAGTACGCGGCGGACCTGGCCGCCTGGACGCGTACGTACAGGTCGGCGAGGCGGTGTTTGACCGCCTGGAAGGAGCCGACGGCCCGGCCGAACTGCCGCCGGTCCTTCACGTGCTCCACGGTGCGGTCCAGCGCGGCCGTGGCCACGCCGACGGCCTCCGCCGCGAGCAGCGCCGCGGCGGTGCGGCCGGTGGCGGCGAGTGCGGCGGGAACGTCCGCGCCGGGGTCGTCGCCGAGCAGTTCGGCCGGGGTGTCGCGGAGCTGGACGCGGGCCTGCGGCCGGGTCTCGTCGAGTGCGGTCCACCGGGTGCGGCGCAGGCCGTCGGCGTCCCGGGTGCGGAGGAGGAAGAGGAGGGCGCGGCCTCGGGTGAAGCCGCCGGTGTGCGCGGCGACGAGGAGGAGTCCGGCGCTGTGCCCGTCGAGGACCTGTTCGGCCTCCCCGTAGAGCCGCCAGCCGCCGCGGCCGTCGGCCCGGGCCTGGATGCCGCCGGCACGGCCGCCGCCGGCCCAGGTGCCGTGCGCGTCGCAGCCGGTGAGGGCGAGCGCGGTGGCGAGGGCGGTGCCGGGTACGCAGAGGGCGGCGGTGAGCGAGCCGCCGGCGATGCCGGGCAGGAGAGCGTCGCGCTGCCGTTCGGTGCCGAGCGCGGCGATCAGCGGGGCGGCGAGTCCGGAGGTCGCGAACAGCGGCAGGGGTGCGAGTGCCCGGCCGGTCTCCTCGGAGGCGAGGGCGAGCTCCGTGATGCCGCAGCCGGCGCCGCCGTACTTCTCGTCGAGGGCGAGTCCTGGCAGGCCGAGTCCGTCGGCGAGCCGTGCCCACAGACCGGGGTCGTATCCGGGCCCGGCGGCGGAAGCGGTGCCGTCACGCCCGGGCGGCCCCGGTGGCCCGCCTTCGGAGAGGGCGGCACGCAGGGTGCGGCGGATCTCGGACTGCTCCGGGGTGAACGCGGCGTCCATCGAGGCTCCCCTCGTTTCCTGACGGGCCGTCATATTAGGGGCGGTGACGGCAGAAGCCCAGAGCAGGAGCTGATGACCACGCCCCGCGACGCCCCCGCCTCCAGCCGCGTGCGCGCCAACGACGACGGCCACCGTCACCAACGCAAGGACGACCGCTGCACCGCTCGACTGTGGGTTCCGCCAGCGTCCGTGACGGCGCGGACCATTACCCCCACCTCGAACGCCTCGCTGCTCCCATCTGCGGCGGCCCGACCCGCGAACAGGTGGGGGCGACTCGTGCGTGACGACGAACCCCTCACCGTCCCCGAAGCGTGGCCCGACTCAAGATCGGCCGCTCCGCCCTCTACGACCTCCTGCGCACCCGCCGCCTCGCCTCGCTGACCATCCGCCGCGCCCGCCGCATCCCCACCCACGCCCTCGCTGACTACGTCCAGCGCCACCTGGAAGAGGCCGCCCGATGACCGCCCCCAAACGCAAGAAGTCCCGCGCCAACGGCGAAGGCACCCTCTACCAGCGCAAGGACGGCCGCTGGGAAGCCGCCGGATACGTCCTCGCCGCCAACGGCACCCGCAAACGCGTCCGCGTCTACGGCAGCACCCGCAGGAACGCGGCCGACAAGCTCGCCGAGAAGATCGCCGACAGCAACCGCGGACTGCCCGTCGCCACCGCCGACAGCACCGTCGGCGACTCACTGACCTGCTGGCTGAACGGCGTCGCCGTCCACCGGCTCCGGGAGAACACCCACACCCGCTACGCCGCCTGCGTCCGCCTCCACCTCATCCCCGGCCTCGGCACCAAGAAGATCGCCCGCCTCACCACCAAGGACGTACGCACCTTCGTCGACCGCCTCCGCACCACCTGCCAGTGCTGCTCCCGGGGCCTGGACACCGAACGGAAGAGGTGCTGCGCCATCGGCGAGTGCTGCCAGAAGCAGCTATCCGCCTTGACCGTGACCTACGTGCACTCGGTGTCCAGGAATTCCGAATGCGTGTCAAGCGGCTTTGTCGTGTGGGGTGAGGCTGATGGTCAGGTCGGCGCCGAGAGCCTGAGCCAGGCGGCGCAGGAGGGGAAGCGTGGGCACGGTCCCGCCGCCTTCGAAGCGGGAGATCTGTGGCTGCTTCATCCCGCACCGCTCGGCCAGCTCGGCCTGGGACAGCCCGAGCTCGATGCGCCGGTCGTGGACGAGTTGCCCGAGCTCACGGGCGAGCGCGGAAGGCGGGTCCTGCATGGTTCCTCCCCGCCTCAGGCCGCTGGGGCGACGATGGTGACGGTGGGCTCGTCTCCGCCGGCGAGGTGCACGTCCACCGTGAGGTCCAGTGCGCGGGCCAGGCGCATGATGACCGCGATGGGCGGCAGCTCGGTGGCCGTCTCGATGCCTTCGATGTCATCGACGTCGACGTGCATGCGCTCGGCGAGATCAGCCTCGCTCAGACCCAGCTGCTTACGCCGGTCGTAGACGGCCTTGCCCAACGTCATGGCGAGGCCGGCCTCTTCGTAGACCCGGTCGTACTCGGGATCAGCGTCCAGGTGTTCGCCCAGCAGCCGGCGGTGGCGACGGGTCCTCCATTCGCTGTGGTTCATCGGTTCTCCTTGAGGTTGCGGCTGTAGAGGTCGTGCTCGGCGGCGGCTTCATGCTCCGCCTCGCACAATCGCTGTGCGGCGTGGGCGCGGTCCACTTCGGCCTGCTCGCGCATCGTGGTCTTGCGGAACACGGTGAGCAGCACGACACGTCGGCCGGGCGCCAGCCAGTAGGTGATCCGCTGATGGACATCGCCCAGGCGGAAGCGCAGTTCGCGGAGCTTGCCGCCCAGGTGGCGGGAGTGCGGTTCATCGAGGGTGGTGGGCTGCTCGGCGAGCAGGTCGGCGACGCGTTCGGCCTGCGTGTAGTGATGGGCGGGAATGCTCTCCAGCCACAGCCGCACCTCCGGCTCGATCTCGATCGAGTACCGCTCACTGTCCATATCGCCGATGATATATGGCGCGGGGCGCGAGAGCTCGACTTCGGAGCTCAGGTCGCGTGCCGCCGCCGCGACCGCAGCCTCTCCAGCGCCGCACACCCCCGCACGTCCCTCCTCGTCCTGATGCCACGGCGCCGCCACGCCCCTCCGGCCTCCCCGACCACCCTCGTCCTCGCACACTGGGCCTACGACGGCACCGGCCTCACTCCCGACCTCCAACGCCTCGCCGCCCTCATCTGCGGCGGCCCGACACACGGACAGGCGGTGACAACCGGTGCGTGACAACGAACTCCTCACCGTCCCCGAGGCCATGGCCCGCCTCAAGATCGGCCGCTCCGCCCTCTACGACCTCCTACGCACCCGCCGCCTCGCCTCCCTGACCATCCGCCGCGCCCGCCGCATCCCCACCCACGCCCTCGCTGACTATGTCCAGCACCACCTGGAAGAGGCCGCCCGATGACCGCCCCCAAACGCAAGAAGGCCCGCGCCAACGGCGAAGGCACCCTCTACCAGCGCAAGGACGGCCGCTGGGAAGCCGCCGGATACGTCCTCGCCCCCGGCAACACTCGTCGCCGCGTCCGCGTCTACGGCACCACCCGCAAGGACGCCCTGGCCAAGCTCACCGAGAAGATCGCCGCCAGCAACCGCGGCATCCCCATCCCCTCCGCACAGGGCAGCGTGGCCGCGTACCTGACGTACTGGCTGGAGAACGTCGCCGTCCACCAGCTACGCGAGAACACCCACACGCGATACACCGCCCGCGTCGACCGGTACCTGATCCCCGGCCTGGGCAAGAAGAAGCTCACCAAGCTCACCACCAAGGACGTCCGCACCTGGCTCAACCAACTCCGCACCACCTGCCAGTGCTGCGCACGCGGCATCGACGCCCGGCGCGACCAGCCCCGCTGCTGCGCACTCGGCCAGTGCTGCCACAAGCTGCTCTCCCCGCTGACGCTCACCTACATCCACTCCGTACTCAAGTCCGCCCTGGAGCACGCCGTCCGAGAGGAAGAGATCCCGCGCAACGTCGCCCGCAACGTCCGCACCGGCACCCCACGCCCCCGACGCTTCGAACCCCTCACAGCCGACGAAGCCCGGCAGTTCCTCGCCGCCGCCCAGGACCACCGGCTGCACGCGCTGTTCGAACTCGCCCTCCACACCGGACTCCGCAAGGGCGAACTCCTCGGCCTGCGCTGGGAAGACCTCGACCTCGATGCGGGCACCGCCGCGATCCGCCGAACCTTGCAGCGCACCGCCGCAGGCGGGCTCACCACGCTGCCCACCAAGACGCGGGCCTCCGAGCGCCGTATCGCCCTCCCCACCCTCTGCCGCCACTCGCTGAAGCTCCAGCACGAACAGCAGCAGCGCGAACGTGAGGCCGCGGGCACGGCATGGCAGCACAGCGGGCACGTGTTCACCACTGCGCAGGGTCGACCGATCGACCCGACCAACCTCACCCGCACTTTCCTCACCTTCCTCCGCAAGGCCGGCCTCCGCCGCATCCGATTTCACGACCTCCGCCATTCGACCGCCACTCTGCTCCTGGAGCAGGGCGTCGAACTCGTCGTGATCAAGGAACTCCTCGGCCACGCCCACATCGGCGTCACAGCCACCGTCTATGCCCACGTCCGGCTCCGCCTCCAGCGCGACGCCATCGACACCCTCGGCACCGCGCTCGGTAGCCCGGAGACCACCGAGACGGCGCGCTCCGACGGCGATGAACCGCCACCCTGCAACGCGCTCGTCCGCTGACGTTGCCGTCAACTACTGCCGTCAAGACGGCGAGAGGCCCCGCCAGAGTCGGCTCTGGCGGGGCCTCTCAGCATCGAGTCAATTCACGACAACAATTCGCGACGAGACTCCGAATAGGAGTCCGCGTTCTCCGGGAGAAGCTCCGACATCTTGCCGAAGAACGCCAGTCCCGCACCCCTCAGCGCCGCCACGAAATCAGACTCTGAAACGCTCGCCTTCTTCGCGCCGTTGCCCGATTTTGCCGAAACGAGAACCTGAGACCCTTGCCGTCGAAAAGAGAGCTCAATCGGCTGATCCGGGAAATAGGTCGACGCGTACCCCACGGCCGAGAGTTGCGGGACCATGCTGGCCACGTATGCCCACAGCTGGTCAACGTAATCCCATTCACTGATCCCGATGATCTCAACTCCGTGGATGGCGATTCGCACCGCACCCTCGACGTAGTCGGCATCGGCTGGGCGTGCGGTGCAAGCATCAACCTGCACGAACTTGCCACCCGAATCTCTCAGGTACGTCTCGATCTCGATCACGCCGTGATTCCTCATGTCAGGGAGTAACAGGGTAGAACTGGCCGACTCGGCCTCTATTCATGCCGAGAACATAGTCTACTCCGTTGACGTTCCCCTGAACCTGATACATACCCCTGCTTCCTCGCTGAACGAGAGCATCCCTGTTCTGGCGCATGACCTGCCCGATTGCGTCCTGAACATCAGCAACGCTCATCTTGGGGTCGAAGAAGGACTGCTGAGCCTTTACCGAGCCATCCCACATTTTCGGATGATGACGAGTGAGGATGTGCTCCATTCCCTTCTTGTCCAGAAGGAAGGTCTGATTCCCGAACTGGAAGCGTTGGCTGCTCCAATCCCGGAGGGCCGGAATGCACCCACCACTGTTGTGAACCAGTACCGGAGTCTCGCCCGCCAGCACATAGTACGTGTGAACGTCCGCAACAGTGAGGTTGTAGGTGTCCTGATGGGCATCGTAGGTGCGGGTCGCCGTCACGGAGACCGTGGAGCCGTCGTCCCTACGCAGCGTCATGCCCGGCTCAAGGTCCCCGGCGTCGAGCCACTCCTGTTCCGATTCGGACCAGAAGGGGTGGTGGTCCGTGGTGGTGATCGTTGCGGAGCCGTCTTCTGAGGCGATGGTCAGGTCGACGTACGCCTTGTCGTCCTCGGTGAAGATGGTTGCTGTAATCGTCTTGACTTCGGCCTGACCGGTCTCCGGGTCTGTGGCTATGACCCGGTCCCCGAGTTCCAGCTCCTCGATCGGTCTACTGGTGCCGTCTGCTAGAAGAACCTCTGTTCCGGCGACAAAGCTGTCGCAACTCTTGGCCACCTTCCTTATGACCTTGATTCCCTTGACCAGCTTGAGCCACGGCAAGTCCATTGCAGCCGAACCGCAGCTGGAGAGCTTGCCACTCCCCAGACACTCTTTCCAGGCGTCCACGTCAGGCGAGACGACGCTGATGATGACGGTGGTTACGGCCTTGTCAAAGGCGGACTGTTCGTAGGAGACAAGCCCCAAGATCTCAGCCGCATCACAGAATGACTTGACCTTCGCCCCCAGTGAGCACTTCCTCTCGGCCCACCGGCTGAGGCGGTCTTCGGCATCGAACTGAGGGAACATTCCCAGCAATTCGTCCGCGTTGGGAACCTGAATTCCCTCGATCCAGGTCCTTTGACCCTTCTGCTCGATCTTGACTGTGGGGGTACCGCTGCCGCCGTTGCCCTTGGGGGCCGCGTTTTGGCTGCCGTTACCCTTCGACTTACTGCCGCCGCCTAGGTTGATCTTGCTGGGATGGCCGTTACCGGGCGTTCCGTCCGGCTTGTTCGGGCAGCCTTCGTACGGTCCTCCGCAGGCGAGTTTCAGACCCGTGGGATCGGAGTACGACACCGGGCTGCCGTTGGCGTAGGTGTACCCGTTCATCTGCAGCGGGTCGGTGATGTCGATGAGCGGGTCCGCGCTGATGAAGCGGCCGGTGGTGGAGTCGTACTCGCGCGCGCCGATGTGGGTCAGGCCCGTGGCGGGGTCGTCGATGCCGACGCCCAGATAGGTGTGACGGTCCGGCCAGTTGGCGGGCTCGGTGCCGCGCGGGTTGCCGTACGGGTCGTACTTGCGGCGCAGGATCGCCTGGCCGGCGGTCTGCTCGACGGAGTTCGTGGCCGTGTTGTGGTGGTCGGTGAGCAGGACGGTCAGCTTGTGGCCCGTGGTCTTGCCGCCCGTGGCGCGGACCGTGGTCGGGGCGTCCGGGTGGCTGTAGTAGCGGCGGGCGTCCATGGCCTGGCCGGAGGTGTTGACGGTGATCTCGGCTTCACCGAGGTAGAGGGTGCGGGTGGTGCCGTCGTCCTCGATCAGGCGGTTGCCCGAGGCGTCGTACAGGTAGGTGACGTTGGGTGTGCCGTTGTTGTCCGTGTCGACCGACGTGAGCTTGTTGCGGCGGTCCCATGTCAGGGCCTGGGTGTCGCCGCCGATCACGCGCTGGGTGGTGTTGCCGAAGCTGTCGTAGGTGTAGGTCTGCTGCGAGTCCACCGTCGAGCCGGGCTCGCGCACGGTCGACTCGACCTTGGTGAGAGTGTGGGGCTGGACCGTGGGTGCGGGCTGGGAGCCGCCGATGGTGGTGCCGTGGGTGTAGGTGTGGACGTCGTCCAGGTCCGGGTCGGCCAGGTCGTGGACGGTCATCCGCGTGCGGTTGCCGATCGCGTCGAACGCGTACGACTGCCAGTAGCCGCCGCCGTCGATGCTCGGGGACACCTGGGCGCGGTCCGGGCCCGAGCCCTGGGCGCCCGACGCGGCCGGGCAGCCCGTGGTGCCCGTCCAGGCGTGGGCCAAGCGGCCCATCGGGTCGTAGGCGAAGCACTGGCGGTCCACGCGTGAGGGCGACTGGGTGTCGGTGATCGAGGTGATGTTGCCGACGGTGTCGTAGCCGTACGTCAGTGCCGAGATCCGGGAGGGGTCGAGCGTCTCGCGGTCCGTGACCGACTGGTGGATGCGGCCGGTGTTGGCGTTGTAGAGATTGGTCGTCCACACACGCTGCGGCGCCTCGCCGGAGACCGTGCGCAGCACTTCTCCGTAG
The DNA here is from genome assembly GCF_040656535.1 of Streptomyces sp. NPDC049887. Taxonomy (NCBI): domain Bacteria; kingdom Bacillati; phylum Actinomycetota; class Actinomycetes; order Kitasatosporales; family Streptomycetaceae; genus Streptomyces; species Streptomyces sp. NPDC049887. Next base: position 385,693 of record NZ_JBFAMM010000001.1, read on the forward strand.
GGGCTGTAGCGGGTGTCGGCGGTGTACCAGGCGAGCCCCGACGTGGTGACCGGTACACCCTCACCGTTGTAACGGGTGATCACTTTCTCCGCCGCCAGGCCACCGGGCGTCGCCGGGAGCTGGACCGACTGGAGCTTGCCGGTCTCGGTGTAGGAGTGGGTGTAGGCGTAGATGCCCGCCAGGCCCGTCGTCACCGACGTCGACGGGATCGTGATCTTCGAGCCCGTCGGGCGGTACTCGGTGTCGTAGCCGGTCACCTCGCTCGTGAACGCGGCACCGTTGTGGTAGCGGGTGGAGGCGACCGGGTGGCCCTTGGCTCCCGGCAGCGAGTCGAACGTCCACTTGGCCACGAGGGGCCCGGTCGGTGAATCGTCGCGGAGCTCGGTCTGCCGGCCGAGGACGTCGTGGAGCGTGTGCTGCTGGCGGCCCTGGCCGTCCTTCGACCAGACCCGCTGGTCGAGGGCGTTGTAGCCGAACGTCGCCGATCCCATGTCCGGGTCCGTCGACGCCGTCAGCCGGCCGCGCGCGTCGTAGGTGTACGTCCAGTCGTTGCCCTCGGCGTCCGTGACCTGGGCGAGCCGGCCGCGCGGGTCGTACACGTACGAGGTTCCGGTCTCGGTCGTGAGGTCGGTCGCGGTGAAGTGCTGGATCAGGGAGGTCCGGCCCAGCGCGTCCGTCCAGGTCTTCGCCGAGCGGCTGCCCGACAGCGGTGCCGTGCCGTCGGCCGACATGCCCGTGCGGGTCAGCGTCCAGTCACCGGCGTACTGGACCGTGGTCGAATGCTGTGGCACGTCCTCGTGGAGCGTCGTCGTACGGATCGCCCGGCCGAGGCCGTCGTACGCCGTCTCGGTCGAGTTCGGGATCTCGAAGACCGTCTCCGGGACGAAGATCCCTGTCTGCGGCTCCTCCTCGGCGAGGTATCCGTTGTCGGTCCGGCGGACGGTTCCGCCGGCGTTGTACAGCGTGTCGGTGACGATCCGGCCGCCGCCGAGGGCCTCGGCCTGGGTCTGGCGCGGGCGCAGCAGACCGTCGTAGATCGCGACCGTGTCCTCGTAGGTGCCGTTGTCGCGCAGGGTGCGCGTCCTGACGGCCGGGGGCCTGTTGTCCTCGATCTGGTACTCGAACAGGGCCGACGCCTTGTCCGTGCCCTGGGTGCGGGAGGGCGACCAGACGCCGGTGACCCGTCCGAGTTCGTCGTAACTGCTCGTTGCCTTACGGCCGTTGGCGTCGGTGACGGACAGGACCGTGCCACGGGCGGGGTCGGTCACGGACTTCGAGGTATGGCCGAGCGCGTTGGTCGCCGTCACCTCGAAGGCCGGGCCGGTCGCGGGGGTGAAGGCGGTGGTGGTGGTGTTGCCGGCCGCGTCGATGGCCTTGGTGGCGCGGCCGAGCCCGTCGTACGTCGTCCGCTGGGAGGTGATCCAGCCCGTTCCGGCGGCGTCGACGGTGTCGACCTGGAACGGCAGGCCCTTGACGGGGGCGGCGCCGAAGGCGTTCAGGGCGTCGTACGAGGTCCGGACGTCGGAGACGACGTGTTCGCCGGTCGCGGACGCCGCCGCCGCGCAGTCGCCCACCGTCGTGCGGACCCGCTCGGGCAGGCCGATCAGGTGCTTGCCTGTGTTGTGGACGTACGACGTCGTCGCGCACGTCTGGTCGCCCGTGGTCGAGCCGCCCGATCCGTCGGGGGTGAGGCTGCGGGTGTGCGTGGTGACCGGGAGGTCGTGGGTGGACTCGTACGTCGTCGTCGCCCGTACCGTCCGCGTGGCGCCGCCGCTGACCGTCTGGATCGAGTCCGTGCGGGTCGTGCCCGTGCGGTACGCCTCCAGCGCCGGGAGGCCCTCCCGTGCCCGGGAGGCGGTCTTCCTGCTGTACGGCCAGGTCAGTTCGCGCGCGACGACGCTGCCGCCCGCCTTGGTGTAGGTGATGGCTTCGGCGACCCGGCCCTGATGGGCGGGCAGGTCCTCACCCAGGGTCTGGGTGCCGGTGGAGTCCTTCACGGTGACCGCGGGGCGGCCGGCGTCGCCGGACATGCCGCGGAAGTAGCGGGTACGGGTCTGGGACTGCTCGGTCGCGTCGGACTTGCCCGCGTTGGCGGTGACGCCCTGCTTCACGACCACGGCGGCGTAGCCGCGCCACTGGTCGTACGTGCGCAGTTCCGGCTTGGTGAACTCGTCGGTGCCCTTCGCCCAGGCGGCGCCGCCCTCGTAGGTGTAGGTGGTGACGAGGTCGGGCTGCCGCGCGACCCGGTCCTTCTCGGTGACGCTGTCGACGACGTACTTGTTGAACCACTCCAGCGGCGGTGTCTCCAGGTCCGGGTCGGGCGACCAGTGGACAGGGAAGCAGCGGGAGGTGTTGTCGGAGGGGGCGGGACGGGTCGTGCCGACGGGGCACGGGTCGGAGTAGTCGACGTGGATCTCGCCGCCCGTCTCCGTGCGGATGGTCTCCACCCGCAGCCGGTCGAAGTCCGGGGTCTGGTCGCTGGCTCCCTTCGCGACGCGATTGGGCATGTCGACGACGTTCGCCAGGAACGAGACCGGGGGGAGCGAGGTGCTCAGCTGGTTGCCGTCCTCGTCCTTCGCGGTGCCGAAGCCGGTGCGGGTGATCGATTCCAGCCAGAGCGGCGGGTGGGTGTCGGTGCGCTGCTTCGGGAACGACTGCTGCAGGTTCCAGCGGTCGACCGGGGACATCGACGTCGAGCCGGGGGTGCGCTGGCCGTAGGTGGTCACCGCCGTCAGCCGCATCCGGCTCCAGAAGGTCGGGGCGGAGATGTAGCAGTTCTCCGAACCGGCCTTGCAGTGCAGTGTGGAGGGGGTGTCCCACCAGGGCTGCTTGTCCTCGTAGTTCTTGGACTCGAACTCGGTGTTCGAGCAGTCGGCGGTGCCCTCCTTGATGCATCGCTCGTCGACGGTGAAGGCGACCTTGCCGGCCGGGGCGCCGTCGAGGTCGTCGGAGCGCAGGCCGTAGAGGATCTGGGTCGGGTATCCGCCGCGGACGTAGGAGACCGCCTGCTTGAACTTCCCGTTCCTGGCGTAGCGGTTGGTCTCCTGCTTCCAGTCGATGACCATCGCGTTGCCGTGGACGTCCTCGACGTAGTCGAGGTTCCAGCGCCAGGCCTGCGTGCAGGAGGAGTCGGCGTACCCGGCGGCGTGGCACGGCTCGCCGCTGTGGTTGCCGAAGACGGGGGCGGTGAAGGTGGAGTTGGTGGTGGTGGCACGACCGGGGAGGGAGTGCCGCCCGAACCAGTAGCGGGTGCCGTCCCGTGTGGTGACGGTCCAGTACTCACCGTCGTAGGCGCCGGTCTGCTTCGCCTTGACCGAGCCGTCCTTGGCCCGGTACTCGATCTTGGCTCCGTCGTCGTCGGCGGCGACCCATGTGCCACTGGCATCGTCGTGGACCAGCTCGGTCGACGAGCCGCCGAGCGACATCACGAGGTTCTCGCTCGCCCAGCACAGGTCGGACTTCTTCTTGTCGGCTGTGTTGTCGTTGTTCGGGCTGTTCTTGCGGTCGTCCGAGCAGGAGCGGTAGCGGCGCTCGACGTATCCGGGGTGGTAGTCCCAGCCGTCGCCGATCCAGGAGGCCTGTCCGTTGGCGACGGAGGTCCGGCCGTCGACCGACTGGGACGAGTAGGTGAACGCGATCTTCGGGGTGGGGCCCGCCGGGGGCGCCGGAACGCTCAACGGGTACGTCCAGGAGAACCCGCCGCCGCTGCCGCCCGCGGTCCAGGTGCCGGTCGCGGACAGCGGGGTCGCCTTGTACGTGCCACCCGCGCCCGAGGCGGAGTCGGTGGCCGCGAGGACGACGGGACCGCCGCCGGCCTGGGCGGACAGCCCCTGTGCCTGGCTCGCGGCGGGATCGACGGTGGCGCGGACGGTCCCGGCGGAGGGGTCGTTCTCGCTCGGGACGTCGACGGGGGTGGCGCACTCCTCCAGCTCGGGCGTGGTGAGGAAGCATTCGGGGAGCTGAGTGAGCTTGAGCCGGGAGGACCATTCGGTTCCGAACAGGTCCTCGAACCGGCCGTAGTCCAGCTCGACGTCGACAGGCGTGGATCCGGAGGCGGGAGACGTGACGGTGATGATCGCGCCGTCGACGTCGGCCGCTTCGGTGGTGGTGCGGGGTTCGACCTCGACGTCCCAGGTGCCGCTGGGGGCGGGCGGGTCGGGCTCGGTCTCGGTCGGGGACGCCTGGCCGATGCGGACGGGCAGCGTACCGGCCTGGACGAGCTCTCCGCCCGCGCCGTCGAGAGCCACTGCGGCGGAGCCACCGGCGGGAGGTGCGGCCTCGGTCGGGTTGTACTCGGCGGGAGGTTCGACGGCGTCGCCGGACCAGCTGCCCAGTTCTTCGACCTTCGCTTCGTCCGGGCTCGCGGACGGGTCCCGCTGAAGCCCGATCAGGGTGGGGCCGTTGCGGGGGTCGGCCGGCGGGATCGCGCGGGCCTGCGCCGGAAGCAGGGTTGACAGGAGGAGCGCGGAAAGGACCACTCCGGTGCCGCGGCGGCTGAGGCGACCCGCCGCGAACCTCCTCCGGGCCGGCGGCACCCGGCCGTTCCCGATTCCAGGCAGGCGAAATGAACGTCCCGAATCGGACGAGGACATGTGACCCCCCACTTCCGCTGCCGTCCGCGAAGAGTGGAGACGGCAGGGAAAACCAATGAATAGCCCGGAGATTGTGCAGCCGAGGTGAACACGAAATCCACAACCCGCCGGCAGGTGTGAGGTCAATCACCGGAACAACTCGACCAGATCACCGTACTGGCCTCATCGAGGCACATCAGCGTGTTCTGATCACTGATGCTCCTTCATCCGGCACTTACGACACCAACTGATCAACAGGCGTGATTTCACCCATAACCGTGAGTGAAATATTCCTGAATGCCCGTCTCATGGCGCCGGCCCGCGGAGGGATGGCGGTCGCACCGGGGATCCGGCCTCCTGCCGGGAGGCAACACCCGCCACGGTGAGCGCATGCCCGCGCATCCGAGAAACAGTGACGGAAACGTGAAGATGGGCCATGCTCTGCTGGCGCACATCTGCGCACAGCAGGAATGCGGCAGAAATGCGGCAGGGGATTCCAAGGGCAGCTCAGCATCCAGGCGCCTGCGGGGGGAAGGAAGTCATGGACGCCTCCAAGACTGCGGACGGCAGCGAGAGCTCCCCTCCGGAGAGCGCGGTCCACGCAGTAGAACCGGCCACGGCGGGCAGTCGGCCCACGCGCTCGCGAAGGCGGCGGGGCCTGGCCCTTCTGGCCTCCGTCCTCGCCGCGGCCGTCGCCGTTCCGGTCGCCGTCCACCTCACCGGCGACCACACGCCCGAGCCGTCCCCCCGCGCCGGACGCGACAGCGTCGCGCCGCGCCCCGTCGACGAGCCGGAGGCGATCCGCGAGGCGAGGCGGACCGGCAAGGACGTCGTCGTCACCGCCCGGCACACGGCCAACTCGACCACCTGGGCACAGCCCGACGGGCTGCTGAGGACACGCACCTACAGCGACACGATCCGCGCCCGGGCCGGCAGCGGGTGGAAGCCCATCGACACGACGCTTCAGCGCGTCGAAGGCGGTTTCGCGCCCAAGGCGGTCAACGACCCGCTGCTGTTCAGCGCGGGCAGCGCCGCGGGCCCGACCGGCGGTGAACGCGCGTCGCGCGCGTCCCTCCGGACTCACCCTACGCGTGCGGCGAACGCCTCCGCCGACGGCCGGGCATGGAGCGAGCTGGTACGACTCACCACCGGCGAACACGAGATCGTCGTCAGCTGGCCCGGTCCTCTGCCGGAACCGGTCGTGGACGGCTCGCGCGCCCTCTACGAGAACGTGCGTCCCGGTATCGACCTGCTGCTCACGGCACGGGACAGCGGCTACTCGCACGTCCTCGTCGTCCGCACCCGGGAGGCCGCGACCGATCCGCTGCTCGGTGAACTCGACTACCGCCTCGCATCCGCCACCCTGACCTTCACTCTCGACGAGGAATCGAACGCCGTCAGCGCCCGCGACAGTGCCGGGCAGGAGCTGGCCGCCGCCCCCACGCCCTATCTGTGGGACTCCGCCGGGCAGGTCAAAGCCACCATCGGAGACCCCGTTCCGGAACTCGAGGCCGCGCTGCGGGGCACCGCGCTCGCCCTTCCCGGCCTGGAGGGTCCCCAGCCCGGAAGCCGCGATGCCGTGCTCGGCGCGAGTCTCGGCGACGACGGCACGCTCAGCCTCGACACGGACCGCAAGCTCCTGACCGACCCGGACACCGTGTACCCGGTCTTCATCGACCCGTCGTTCAAGGGGCGGAAGAAGAACTGGACGCTTCTCTACAAGTCGTACCCCAGCTCCAGCTTCTACAACGGGCAGAACTTCAACAACGGTACGAATGAGGCCCGCGTCGGATACGAGTCCGACTCGGGCGGACTCTCGCGCTCCGTCTTCACCTTCGAGTTCGGCTCGGCGCTGCACGGCAGCACCATCAAGAGCGCCACGTTCCGTGCCTTGCAGACCTATTCCTGGGGCTGTTCCTCCCGCCAGTTCAACCTGTACCAGACCGGATCGATCTCCAGCTCGAGCACCTGGAACAAGCAGCCGTCGTGGACCAGGCTGTTGTCGAGTCAGACGAACGGCCACGGCTACAAGTCGGGCTCGTGTCCGGACAAATGGGTGGCGCTGGACATCAAGTCCGCCGCGCAGGACGGTGCGAGCGGCAAGTGGTCCGCCCTGACCCTGGGGCTGCGTGCCGCGAACGAGAGCGACACCAACGCCTGGAAGAAGTTCATGGCGAACGGGGAGAGCGCTCCGTATATCGAGGTCGTCTACAACAACCCTCCGAACGAGCCGACCGCCTCCGCGATGAAGACCGTCCCGGGCAGCACCTGCGACACGGCGTCCCCGTTCCCCGGCGTCGGCAAGACGGACCTGACCTTCACCGTCACCGGCTCCGACCGGGACGGGAACCTGAAGTACGTCAATCTCCACATCTGGCCGACGGGCGACACCGCGCACCCGGTGCGCAACACCAACTACGTGCCGAACAGCGCGGGCACGATCAACGTGACCGTCCCGTGGACCGAGTTCACCCACGGCAAGACCTACAGCTGGACGGCGCGGACCATCGACTCCGACGGCTACCCGTCCGCCTGGGGACCGAGCGGCACGACGGCGAACTGCCAGTTCACCGTCGACCAGACCGCGCCCAACAGCCCGGCCGTCTCCTCGACGGACTTCCCGCCTCCGGGGGACGACGGCGCGACGTGGTCGGCGGTGCGATTCGGCACGGCGGGCCTGGTCACCTTCTCCCCCAACGGTACGTCGGACGTCAAGGAGTACCAGTACAGCTTCAACACCGCCTTCGACCTCAAGGCCTCGCCCAACCCGGCACGGGAGGGCCGGGCGATCGTCTCCGTCTCGCCGCCGCACGCGGGCCCGAGCGTGCTGTACGTGCGTTCGGTGGACTCCACCGGCAACATCTCCCAGGCCACCAAGTACCTCTTCAACGTCCTGCCCTCGCCCGTGCTCGACACACCGGGCGACGTGACCGGCGACGGGGTACCCGACGTCTACACCGTCAACCCGGACGGCGACCTGGAGCTGTTCGCCAAGACCGCGGGCAACGACCGGCTCCACTTCCCGATGGCCGCCGCGTACACCACCGGGAGCGGTGAGGCGAAGCCGGTCTCCGGCGGGTACTGGACCGGGGCGCTGATCACGCACAACGGCGACTGGCTGCCCGGCGACGGCATCCAGGACCTGGTGGCGCGCATGGCGGACGGGAAGCTGTACGTCTACCCCGGCGACGGGTACGGCGGCTTCGACGTCACCGAACGGCGCGAGGTCCTGCTTCCCGCCGGCAGCCCTGATCCGGCGGCGATCCGGCAGATCCTCTCCGTCGGGGACGTGACGGGCGACGCCCGCCCGGACCTGCTGGCCATCGCCGGGGCGAACCTCTGGGCCTTCACGGGCTACACGGGCGTCAGCTTCGAGAAGGCCACACATCTCTCCGGCGAGGACTGGACCCAGCGCGACCTCGTGCAGGTGGGCGGCATCGCCGGGGACGGCGCAGTGGACCTGGTGTTCCGGGAGAACCCGGTCGGCCGGCTCCACCTGCGCTACGGCAAGGCGGCCGCAGGCGGCGGCGTCTCCCTGGGCTCCTTCGCCACCAAGGCGGCGGCGGGCGGCCAGCTCGACACGTACGGGGCTTCCGGGTGGTCGCGCAGCGCGCTGCCGATCCTCGCCGGCACGCCCGACGTGGACGGGGACGGACTGCCCGAGGTGTGGGCCCTGTTCGCCAACGGTGATGTGCGGGTGTACCCGGGCAGGGGAGCGGGGTTGACGACCGCCAACGCCTTCTACGTCGTCAAGCAGTCCGTCGGCACCAGCTGGCTGGGACACGGCGCCATCGGCTGACGGCTCGGGCCCGGTCCGACGCGGTGACCGTCGCGTCGGACCGGGCTCCCACGGCACGGCGGCGGTGGGCCGGAGTGCTACGAGGTACCCGGCCTCGGCCGAAGGCGACCAGGGAGCGCCGGCCGAGGGTGGGCCGGTCCGCCCTGCGCATCCCGCCGTGGCGCGCGGTCACGGCTCGCGGATGGGCACGAGGGCGGCTGTCCGGCCGGACCGGCCGCCTCCCCGAGGTGGCCCGTCCACGTCTTCGCGTCGGATCGAGCGGGATCCGGCCAAGCGACGTGCGTGCGAACGACCGCCCGTATCCGAAGCCATATCTGATGTACCGTCAGATATATGCCAAGGAGTCAGCGCCACCCCCGCAAGGTCGCCGTCGTCGGCATATCCCTCTCGGACTGCGGCCGCGTCGACGGCCCCACCCCGTACGCACTGCACGCCCAGGCCGCCCGGCGCGCCCTCGCCGACTCGGGGCTCGGACGCGACGTCGTCGACGGCCTGGGCTCGGCCGGGCTGGGCACCCTCGCCCCGGCCGAGGTCGCCGAGTACCTGGGACTCAGGCCGCGCTGGGTGGACTCCACCTCCGTCGGCGGCGCCACCTGGGAGGTCATGGCCGCGCACGCCACGGACGCCATCGCCGCGGGCCACGCGAACGCCGTGCTCCTCGTCTACGGTTCGACCGCCCGCGCCGACATCCGCGCGGGCCGCCGCACCTCCGACCTCTCCTTCGGCGCCCGCGGGCCGCTGCAGTTCGAGGTGCCTTACGGGCACACGCTGATCGCCAAGTACGCCATGGCAGCACGACGCCACATGCACGAGTACGGGACGACGGCGGAGCAACTGGCCGAAGTCGCCGTCCAGGCACGGGCGAACGCCTCCCGGAACCCGGACGCGATGTTCCGCGACCCGATCACCGTGGACGACGTGCTGTCCGGTCCCGTCATCGCCGACCCGTTCACCAAGCTGCACTGCTGCATCCGCAGCGACGGCGGCTGCGCGGTGCTGCTCGCGGCGGAGGAGTACGTCCCGGACACCGCGAAGGCGCCCGTGTGGGTCCTCGGCAGCGGGGAGCACGTGTCCCACACGACGATGTCGGAGTGGGACGACTTCACGGTCTCCCCGGCCGCGGTGAGCGGGCGGCTGGCGTTCGAGCGGGCCGGTGTGCGGCCGGGAGACGTCGACATCGCCGAGGTGTACGACGCCTTCACCTACATGACGCTCGTGACGCTGGAGGACCTGGGATTCTGCGCGAAGGGAGAGGGCGGGGCGTTCGTGGAGAAGGGCCGGCTGCGGCTGGACGGGGAGCTGCCCGTGAACACCGACGGCGGCGGCCTCTCCGCCTGCCATCCGGGCATGCGCGGCCTTTTCCTGCTGGTCGAAGCGGTGCGCCAACTTCGCGGGGAGGCGGGCGGGCACCAGGTGCGGCGGACCGACGGCAGTGTCCCGGAACTGGCCGTGGCCTCGGGCACGGGCGGCTGGTTCTGCTCGTCGGGCACGGTGGTGCTGGGCCGTTGAACGACACGGGCGGGTGGGGGCCGGTTCGGGGGCCGCGAACCGGCCCCTGCCGTCCGCACGTTTCCCGCGCGTCCGGGGCGGGGCACCGGCGGCGGTTGCGGCACAGTGGGACGAGGACGGGAAGGCGACGCCCTCCCGCAGGCGTTCACGAGCCCATGAGGAGATTCCGGTGGCCCTCAGCCGCGAAGAGCGTGAGCAGTTCCTGGCGGAGCCCCATGTGGCGGCGATCGCGATCGACTCCGGCGAGGAGGGCCGGGCGCCGCTGAGCGTGCCGATCTGGTACCAGTACGAACCCGGCGGTAATGTCTGGATTCTGACGGGGCGTGATTCGCGCAAGCACCGGCTGATCGGCGCGGCGGGGCGGTTCACGCTGATGGTCGACCGGCTGGAGCCCACGGTCCGCTACGTCCAGGTCGAGGGACCCGTCACATCGGCGGAGCCCGGCACCGAGGCGGCGCTGCGGGAACTCGCCACCCGCTATCTGCCGCCCGACAAGGTCGACGGGTATGTCGAGTTCGCGCTGAAGGAGCACGGTGAGACGGTCGTGCTGCGGATGCGGCCGCAGCGGTGGCTGTCGTCCGACCTGGGCCAGGTGTGATGATCGGGGCATGACGCACGATCCCGGCGGCGAAGGCACCGCCCGAGAGTTCCGTGAGCGGCTCAGGTCACTGAAGGTCTGGGACACGGACCTGCCGTCCTTCGACCCGGACGGCGCCCCGGCGGAGCCGCTGCCGCTCTTCCACCGCTGGTTCTTGGAGGCCGCGGCCGCCGGCCAGCCCGAACCGCACACCATGACCCTCGCCACCGTGGGCGAGGACTGCCGGCCCGACCTGCGGACGCTCATGCTGCACGGCGCGGACGCCCACGGCTGGCACTTCGCCACCCACGCGACCAGCACGAAGGGCCGCCAGCTCGCGGCCCGCCCGGAGGCCGCGCTCGGCTTCTACTGGCCCGTGCACGGCCGGCAGGTACGCGTCCGCGGCCGGGTCGTGTCGGGCACCCCGGAGGAGGCCTACGCCGATCTGCACGCCCGGTCGACCGGAGCGCTGGCGGCGGCGCTCGTCGGCCGGCAGAGCGAGGTCCTCGGCTCGCAGGAGGAGTTGCGGCGGGCGAGCGCGGCCGCGTGGGAGCGTGCCGAGACCGATCCGGAGGCGACGGCGGAGACCTGGACGGTGTACGTGCTCGTCCCGTCCGAGGTCGAGTTCTTCCAGGGGGACGCGCGACGCCGGCACGTCCGGCTGCGCTACCGGCGAGAGGGCGGCGCGGACGCGTGGGTCCGGGAGATGCTCTGGCCGTAGCGGGCGGGCCACGAGACGGACAGGGGGCCGTGAGGGCTGCGTCCTGACTACGGCGGCTGCGCCCTGCCGCCGCGCCGCCTCCCCTCCGGCTACTCGGAGACGCCGTCGGTCCCCGTCCACCGGAAAGGCGTTCTTCCGAACGCCTACGGACCCCCGACGGGAAATCGGCCGCTTCCGTTCTCAGCCACGGGGACCATTCGTCGTGGTGCGCCCTCCTCCTGCGGTCGGACCGGCCTCGGGCCCGGTGGGGGATTCGCACAACTGCGCTCTGCGAAAGGGTGGATGGCGTTCGACCACCCCCTTCACAAGGACCGGCATCATTGTGCGAAGCAGACGAATAGCCCCCGTTCTGGCCGTCAGCGCCGTCGCGACCCTCGTCCCCGCGCTCACCCCCGGCGTCGCCTCGGCGGCCGCCCCGGCGCCCAAGGCCCCTGCCGCGGCGGACCCCTTGAAGCAGTACACCCAGCAGAAGCCGCGCTGGAAGCGCTGTGACGCGCAGAGCCCGGCGGGATTCCAGTGCGCGACGGTCAAGGTGCCGCTCGACTACAGCCGTCCCGGCGGCAAGAAGATCGAGATCGCGGTGTCGCGGATGAAGGCCACCAGCGCCAAGGAGCGGCGCGGAGTGCTGCTGCTCAACCCCGGCGGCCCCGGCGGCGAGGGCCTGAGCATGCCGCTGTTCCTGTCGGGCGAACTGCCCGCGTCGGTGAAGAGGAAGTACGACCTCATCGGGTTCGACCCGCGGGGCGTCGGCCGGAGCTCCCCGGTGAGCTGCGGACTGAACGACGACGAACGCAACTGGGAGCGCCCGTACAAGGCCGCCACGTTCGCCAAGGACGTGAAGTGGGCGCGTACGGTGGCCGAGAAGTGCCGGGCGAAGGGCGGTGACGCGCTGCTCCGGTTCACCACCCGCAACACCGCGCGCGACATGGACGTCGTCCGCGCCGTGCTGGGCGAGAAGAAGATCTCCTACCTGGGGTACTCCTACGGCACCTACCTGGGCGCCGTCTACACGCAGATGTTCCCCAAGCGGGCCGACCGGTTCGTACTGGACAGCGCCGTCGACCCGCAGCGGATCTGGCGGGGCATGATCCAGGTGTGGGCGGAGGGCACCGAGCCCGCTTTCACGCACTGGAGCGAGTGGACCGCGAAGCGGCACACCACGTACAGGCTCGGGAACACCCCGGCGAAGGTCCGCAAGACCTTCTGGGACCTCGTCGCCCAGGCCGACCGCAAGCCCATCGACCTGGACGGGACGCCCATCACCGGCGACGAGATCCGCTCCGGAAGGGCGATCTTCTTCGACGTGGCCGGCGCCGCGCAGACGGTCGCCGACCTGAAGAAGGCCGCCGCTGGCAGGAAGCCCGCTCCGTCCAGCGAGCGCGGCTCCTCGCCGAGCCCCGTCCCGCCGTCGTTCGCCCGGGCCGTGCCCTCGGACAACGCGGACGCGAGCTTCTGGGCCGTGGTGTGCGCCGACACCCGCTCCTGGCCGCGCGACCCCGAGCAGTACCGCCGTGACGCGATCCGCGACAAGGCCAGGTACCCGCTGTACGGCGACTTCGCGTCCAACATCAAGCCGTGCGCGTTCTGGAAGAACGGCCCCGAGCAGGCGACGAGGATCGACAACAAGGTCGGCGCGCTCGTCCTGCAGAACGAGTGGGACTCCCAGACGCCGCTGACCAGCGGTCAGGGCCTGCACCGGGCGATGAAGGGCTCCCGCATGGTCACGGTCCTCGGCGGCGTGGGCCACGGCATCTACGGCTCCAAGTCCTGCGCGGACAAGACGGCCACCGCATATCTGACGACGGGCAGGCTCCCGGCGAAGGACCTGACCTGCCGGGCCCCGGCCGGCCAGCGCAAGGACCGGCTGCAGCTTCCGCTGCCGACACCTCCGGGAGTCCCGGGGCTGCAGGGGACGCGCGACCGCTTCTGACCCTGCCGGGGGTGAGTGGAGTGATCGGACGTGGGGCTTCCGCCGGGCGGGGCCCCACGTCGCAGGTCGGGCGTCCGCGGGAGTGCTCGCCGTCGCCCTCGGCGACACGCCGTCCGTGCCCCGCGCCTCACCTGGTTCGGCCACTCCTCGTTTGACCCGGCCACCTGGCGGGCAGCGACGGGATCGTGTTCGTCGGGGTGGAGGCGGGGGTGTGGGTGCGGTCGTGGGTGCCCCGGGCGGGGGCCGCTCGTGGCGCATCCCGGCCCGGGGCAAGGGGGTGGGTGTCAGCCGAAGCAGCCCGGGACGGGGTTGGCGCTGCCGTCGCAGTTGGTCGGCACGTTGTCCACGATGGTGTTGGTACCGAAGGCATTGACGGTGCCGTTGTTGTCGATACCGCCGGGTGCGGTATCGGAGGTGTTGTCGGTGATCTTGCTGTCGGCCAGGTTCAGGACATCGCCCGCCTCGATAAGGATTCCGCCACCGGTAGCACCGTTGGTGGGTGCCTGGTTGCCGCTGACCACCGTGCGCCGGAGGGCGAGCTCTCCGGCCTGGTAGATGCCGCCGCCGTCGCCGGCGAAGGCGGTGTTGTCGCTGAACCGGCTCTCCGCGATCGCCGTGTGGGAGCTGTTGTCGGCGTAGAGGCCGCCACCGAAGTCGCTGGCGTTGTGGGCGATGGTGCTCCTGCGGACGTGCAGGGTTCCGTTGAAGTCGGTGAAGAAGGCGCCGCCACCGCCTTGGGAGTAGTTGTAGAAGAAGGAACTGCTGTCGATGTCGGTCGGCCCACCCTCGTCAACGTGGACGGCGCCGGCGGCGCCGCCGGCGGTGTTGCTCTTGAACAGGCTCTTGCCGATGGTCGTGGAGCCGGCGCTGAAGATGGCGCCGCCGTCATCGCCGGCGGTGTTGCGGGTGAATTCCGTCTTGGTGATTTCGAGTTTGCCGTTGTCGTTGTAGACGGCGCCGCCGTCATCGCCGGAGTTCTTGCTGAGGGTGCTGTTGCGGATGGTGGTGATGCCTTCGTTGTAGATGGCGCCGCCCGAGTCGGTGCTGATGTCGTCGGTGCTGTTGTTGTGCAGGGTGGTGTGGTCGAGGTCGAGGCGTCCGGCGGGGGTGACGTGGATGGCGCCGCCCTCCGGGGAGTCGGCGGCGGTTTTGCCACGGGTGAGGGTGAGGTGGCGCAGTTTCAGGTCGCCGCCGGTGCCGACTTCGAAGATGCGGAACTGGTCGGCGTTGGCGGCCCGCGCGATGGTGGCGCCGTTGCCGTCGATGGTGATGGGCTGGATGACGACGGGCAGGCCGTTGCCGTCCTCGTTGGCGGTGAGGGTGTAGGTGCAGTGGGAGGCGAGACTGAGGTGGCCGCCGCCCTGCTGGTTGGCAGCCGTGATCGCGGCGATCAGCGCGTTGGGACTGCACGCAACCGGTACGGCAGGGCCGTCGCCCTTGCCTGAACGCCCCGGGGCATGGCCCTCGTCCTCACCCCGGCCCTGGTCGTTCTTTGCCTGCCCGCCCCCGCCCCCGTCTCCCTTGGTCCCGCTCTCATCCCCCCTGGCGTGATCTTCCCCGCCCTCGCCGCTCGCGGTCCGGCCCGCGCCGGCCTCGCCGCTCCAGCCCTGGCCCTGGCCCTGGTCCTGGTCCTGGCCCTCCCGGGGCCCACCGTCGTCGGCGGAGCGGGACCGGCCGGGGTCGCCTGTGTGTTCGGCCCAGCGCTCCCCGTCCTCGTCCTCGACCGGGCCGCTTCCCTTGCCGGACACGCCCGCCGGATGGGCGGACGCCCCCACGCCGACGGCGGTGGCAGGGGCGCCTCGATCGGTTCCGGCCGGGGTGGCGGCGGTGGCGGGCAGCACGGCCGCGGTGGTGGTGGCGGTGGCCAGCCCGGCTGCCGCGATGACGGCCAGCGCCCAGCGCCTGCTGAGCCCGGCTGCCCGTACGGCGGTGGGCTGCGCAGCCGCACCTGAGTCCGGGTGGGGGGTTGGTTCCTGCGGTCGGGGCATGTCGACTCCTTCGGCCGGTGGGCCGTGTGATGGCTGGTCAGGTGCGATCCCCCCTTTGAGTCGCAGAACACATAAAACCATCATATAAGCGACAAAATCGAATACTCAGAGAGTGGAGTCGCCGCACTACGCCATACGAGTTCACGCCCACAGGCCGGCAACCCGTCCCGGACGGCATGACGCCTGCGGTGGATGGCGGACCGCCCCACCGCAGCGACCACCTTTCCCCGCTCGGTGTGGGCGGCGCACGGCGTGCGGCACGCCGCATGCGCGCCGGCAACGCATCCGTGGGGAGCCCGTCCGTGAAGGCCGTCCGGGTCGTGGACTCCTGACGGACCGGCAGCATGCGCTCACGGAACGACGCCGGGCCGCACCCGGGCGGGGCCCGATGGCAGGGCGTACGGAGACCTGGCCCGGGCCGGAACAGGGCCTTGCCCCAAGGCCGGGCAGCTGACGGATTCCTGCTGACGGCAGAGGGTACTGGCGTCGGGTGCATCCCGGTTCGCCCTGTCACCCGGTCTGACGCTTCGACTCGACATCACCTTCGACGACCGACTCACCGCCGGACGCCGCCGGGCATGAACCGGCCGAGTACGACCGTTCGCTACGCAGCCCCGCTCTCGGCGAGAGTGTGCGCGACGAGGGCGTTGGCGTGGCCGTGGCCCAGACCGTGCTCGGCCTTGAGCCAGGAGACGAGTTCCATGTGCTTGGTCAGCGGGGACGAGCGGATGAGCTCCTTCCATTGCGCCACCGGTCGGCCGTACTTCTTCTCGATCGAGGGGAAGTAGCTGGCGGGGCCCTTCACGGCGCTGCTGCTCTGCGTGGTCATGGCGGCGGTCTCCTGTCGTCCGTGCGCGTGGTACTTGGGTGCCAACACCGCTGGTGTGCGGTGCTGTTGCCGGTATGACCGACGGGGCGCGCCGAAGTGACCGGTCGACCTGTGAGACCTGCATCACATTCGCGGCGGGCGCGACGGGTCCGGGGGCTCGGGCGGCAGGACGTCCAGGAGGTCGGCAACGACCGCCGCGTGGTCGGAGGGCCAGAGGCCGCCAACGGCCCGAAGCCCGCACGCCGGACGGAGCGCACATGCCCGAGCCCGCCCGGTCCGGGCGAACCGACGTGGATGGAGTAGGACGCGTACGCTCGACCGAACTACCTTGCCGCGCGCGGGGCGGCGGTCGTGGCGACGAACGCGGCCCATGGGCCCGGGGCGACGTCGAGCACGGGGCCGCCCGGCACCTTGGAGTCGCGGACATGGACGGTGTGGGGGCAGGCGGCGACCTCGACGCACTCGCCGCCCTCGTTGCTGCTGTAGCTGGAGGTGCGCCAGTCGTAGGCGATCTCGATGCAGCTTCCGCCCTCGTTGGTGCTGTAGCTGCTCTTGAACCAGACCAGGCCCGGGGTCATAGCTTCGCCGCCATTCTTCCCACGTGCCTGCGCGCGGGCGAGGGCTCCCTGCCCGATCCCACAGCTCCCACCGCCCTTCCCACATCCGCCCGATGTGGACCGTGTCCCTCTGGTCACGCTACGCAACCAGCACGATCCTCGGGGGCATGACCAGCGAGAAACTCCCCGGTTGGGTTCCGGCGTCCGGTGTGCGACTACGGCTTGCGGGGGTCCACTTCGACGCCGTACGCGTCCGCGGGGTCCGCGGCGAGGCGGTGCTGCACCACCTCGTACGGGCCATCGGTGGGCATCCCGGCCCCGTCGTACGGGAGATGTGGCGCGGGAGGTGGACGTACTTCCTCATCCCTCCCGGCAGCAGCAAGGAGCACTCCTGGCCGCCCGGTGCCGCCTGCTTCGGACCGTGTGCCCGGGACCAGTACGTCGGTGTCCCGGCCGCCGACGGCAACACCTATCCGCTGTCGTGGCGCGCGGGGCCGCCGGCCGTGGGCGAGTTCGTGGACCCGAAGCTGCTGTTCGCCGTGGTCACCGCGCAGTTGTGCCTGTCGCCGGAGGGCTGAGCCGGGGGGCTGAGCCGGGGGGTCACGGCCGGTATGAAGGGGTGGAGAGAACGGTTCGCCGGGTTGATGGAACGCGCCGGGCCGGAGATCGTGGGCGACCGGCCCGGGGTCGAGGACGTCCTGCCGCCCCAGGCGGCCTGGCGGCCGGTCGCCGCCATTGCCACGGGCGCCCTGGTGAACCCGACGATTCCCGTCGCCGTCATGCGCCGGATGACCGAGCCCTCCGGGAGACCTCGGCCGCCGGACGGAACACCGGTACCACCACTCCCCCGCCCTCCTCCCGGAAGGCCACCTCCAACTCCATCCCGATCCGCAGGTCCGCCTCCGCGCACTCGACGATCTCGGTCATCATCCGCGGGCCCTCCGCGAGATCGACGACGGCGGCGGTGTAGGGCGTGCGGGCGTCGAAGGGCGGCAGGTCGTTGCGGTGCACGACGGACCAGGTGTAGAGCGTCGCCCGGCCGCTCACCGGCTCCCAGGCGACGTCGTCGCTCCAGCAGTGCGGGCAGAACTCGCGCGGATAGTGGTGGGCGCGGCCGCACGCGCCGCAGCGGCGGACCAGCAGCCGGCCCTCGGCCGCGGCGTCCCACCAGGGGCGGGTGAAGTCGTCGACGTCCGGGGTCGCCGCGGTCCTGTGTGAGAGGGAGACGGTCCGGTCAGCCGAAGACACGGTCCGGGTGGGAGCCGTCACGGTCCGGGCCGCGGGGGAAGCGGTTCGGCCCGGGGCCGAGGCCTGCCGGTCCGCAGACGACGGGGGCCGGGCAGACGAAGGGGCCCCGGCGGCCGGAGACACGGTCGGGGCCGAGGGGGACACGGCCCGGGTGGGGGCCGCGGCCGTTCGGTCGGTGCTGCTCATGTCGTCGTTCCGTCCCGCGCTCACGGGAAGAGTCCCAGCGCGCTGTCGAGGGACCACGCCTGCCACGACATGGCGAGCAGTGCGACGAGCGAGATCAGCGCCATCATCGCGTTCTGCCCCTGCTCGGCCCAGTCGTGGATCATCAGGACCAGGTAGAGGAGATTGAGGACCAGTCCTCCGATCAGGGCGATCGGGGTGAGAAAGCCGGTGATCAGCCCGAGGCCGAGGGCCAGTTCGGCGTGGACGACGACGTACGCCATCACTCTGGGACGCGGGGCCACGATCCGGTCGAAGCCGGACCTGACCGCCGTCCAGCGGTGCTTGGCGGCGATGTCGGAGGCCCAGGCGATGCCGGTGCCGCGCTGGAGCCAGCCCTTCCTGTCCTTGTGCCGCCAGCTCTCCAGCCACCACAGGCCGAGGCCGATGCGCAGGACGGCGAGCCATTCGGCGCCGGTGAGCCAGATCGTCCGCATCGCCGGTCCCCTCCCCACAGATTCTGACGGTACGTCAGTTCACCGGAAGCGCTCCGTGTGCGCAAGAGGTAGCCGGCCGTGACCGTTTCGCAACCGCGCGCCACTACAGTGAGCACTCATGCCCGACCACAGAGCCATCGACCTCACCAACGACCGCCCCGTGTACGTCATCGGGGCCGGACCCGGCGGACTCGCCGTCGCCGCCGCACTGCGGGAGCGCGGGGTGAGAGCGGTCGTCCTGGAGAAGTCGGACACCGTCGGGGCATCCTGGCGCGGGCACTACGACCGGCTGCGCCTGCACACGACCCGGCGCCTGTCGGGACTGCCCGGTCTGCCCATACCGCGCCGCTTCGGGCGCTGGGTCTCCCGGGACGACGTGGTCCGCTACCTCGAGAAGTACGCCGAGTTCCACGAGCTGGAGCTGGTGACGGGCGTGGAGGTGTCCAGGATCGAGCCCGACGGCCCGGACTGGGTGCTCCACGCGAGTGGGGGACGCCGGCTCACGGGGCGGGCCGTCGTCGTGGCGACCGGGTTCAACCACACCCCCCGCATGCCGGACTGGCCCGGGCGGGACACGTACACGGGCGACCTGCTGCACGCCTCCGCGTACCGCAGCCCCTCCCCCTACACGGGCAAGGACGTGCTCGTCGTCGGGGTCGGCAACACGGGTGCGGAGATAGCGGCGGACCTGGCCGGGGCCGGGGCCTCGCGGGTGCGCCTGGCGGTGCGGACCGCACCGCACATCGTCCGCCGCTCGACCGCCGGCTGGCCGGCGCAGCGCACGGGGATCCTCGTCCGGCGCCTGCCGGTGCGGCTGGTGGACGCGGCGGGCCGGCTGCTGGCCCGGGTGGCCGTGCCGGATCTGTCCGAGCACGGCCTGCCGCGCCCGGAGGCGGGCCTGTACACACGGGTCCGGCAGGGCGCCATCCCTGTGCAGGACGTGGGCCTGATCGACGCGATCCGCAGCGGGACGGTGGAGCCGGTCGCCGCCGTCGAGTCGTTCGACGACGGCAAGGTGGTCCTGGCGGACGGCTCCCGCATATCGCCGGACGCGGTCATCGCGGCCACCGGCTACCACCGCGCGCTGGAACCGCTGCTGGGGCATCTCGGCGTACTGGACGACCGTGGACGGCCCGCCGTCCACGGCGGCCGGACCCCGCGCGAGGCCCCGGGCCTGTACTTCACCGGCTTCACCAACCCGATCAGCGGGATGCTCCGCGAAATGGCGCTGGACGCACGGAAGATAGCCAAAGCCCTGGCGAAGTGACCCCCGCCCCGGGCAGGGAGCTTGCCCGCCGGGACGGACCTGGCACCGGCTCGGGGCAGCCCCGGCGTCGACACCTGCCTCGGCGTCGGGATCGTCATCCGCTTCGGTGCCGGCTCGGGGCAGCCCCGGCGGATCGGTTTCGGCATCGGCATCGGCATCGGCATCGGCATCGGCATCATCGGCGTCGACTCCGACTTCGGGATCGACTTCGGGATCGACTTCGGCATTGGCGCACCGGCCTCCGGTGCGCCCGCGGGTCCATCCGGACCGGTACGTGCGAGGCCCCCGCCGGCCCCCGCAGCCCCACCGGTACCGGTGATCCGGCCAGTCCCTCCCGCACATCCGGCCATCCTGGGCCCGGTCGCCGGGGGACGGGTTCCTTCCGGGCCGCCCCGGGCAGCATCCCCGCGCTCCGTCCGGCCGGGCCCTTCCCAGTCGGTTCCCCGCGCACGGACCGTTCCTGACATGCCGTCATTTCTGTAATCTGATTATGCGTCAGTAACGTGGCCGACGAGCAAGGAGCGGCGGAACGATGCTTGGATCAACCCACGGCACCTTGACCACCGACCTCCGCGCCCGAGTGGTGGCCTGCGGGCAGCAGACCGGGGCGGCCGTCCACGGCGTCACCGCGGCCGAGGGCGACCTCGACGTCAGCGGCCGTCCGCTGTACGCGCCCGTACCCGGCCTCGACCGCTTCTTCCGGCCCGAGGCGGTCGCCGTCGTCGGCGCCTCCGACACGGACGGCCGGCCCAACACCGGGATCACCCGCCAGCTGATCGCCTGGGCCGAGCGGGTCGGGGCGAGACTGCACCCGGTCCACCCGACCCGTACCGCCGTCTTCGGGCTGCCCTGTGCGCCGTCCGTCGCGGAACTGCCCGAGCCCGTGGACCTCGCCGTGCTCCTCGTCGGCGACCCGCTGCCCGTCATCGAGGAACTCGGCCGGGCGAAGGTGAAGTTCGCCGTGGCGTTCGCCTCCGGGTTCGCCGAGACCGGCGAGGCCGGCGCCGACGCCCAGCGACGGCTCGCCGCCGCCGTGGAGCGGTCCGGGCTGCGGCTGCTCGGCCCGAACACCAACCTCAACGCCTTCGAGCGGTTCCGCGACGATCTCGAGGGCCCCGCCATCGCACTGATCACCCAGTCCGGCCACCAGGGCCGCCCCGTCTTTGCCATGCAGGAACTCGGCGTACGGCTCTCCCACTGGGCGCCGACGGGCAACGAGGCCGACCTGGAGACCGCGGACTTCATCTCGTACTTCTCCGGGCGGCCCGAGGTCGGGGCGATCGCCTGCTACGTGGAGGGGCTCAAGGACGGCCGCTCCTTCCTGCTCGCCGCGGACCGGGCCGCCCGCAACCGCGTCCCCATCGTCGCGGTCAAGGTGGGCCGCACCGAGACCGGCGCCCGGACGGCCGCCTCGCACACCGGCAAACTCACCGGGGCCGACCAGGTCGTGGACGCGGCGATGCGCCAGTACGGGGTGATCCGCGTCGACGGCCTCGACCAACTCCAGGACACCGCAGCCCTCCTGGCCCGGGCCCGCAGGCCCACCGCCGACGGGGTCGTCGTCTACTCGATCTCCGGCGGCACGGGCGCGCACTTCGCGGACCTCGCCACCGCGGCCGGGCTGCGGCTGCCCCCGCTGTCCGCGGACCGCCAGAACGAACTGCACCAGTGGATACCGGAGTACCTGAGCGTCGCCAACCCGGTCGACAACGGCGGCCACCCCGTGGGCGACTGGCGCGGCCGGAGGATCATCGACGCGATCCTCGCCGACCCCGGCGTCGGTGTGCTGATCTGCCCGATCACCGGCCCCTTCCCGCCCATGAGCGACAAGCTCGCACAGGACCTGGTGGACGCGGCGGAGGCCACGGACAAGCTGGTGTGCGTGGTGTGGGGTTCCCCGGTGGGGACGGAGGACGCCTACCGGACGACACTGCTCGGCTCGTCCCGGGTCGCGACCTTCCGTACCTTCGGCAACTGCATCACGGCGGTCAAGGCGTACTTCGACCACCACCGCTTCACCGCCGGCTACCGATCCCCCTTCGACGAGGCACCCCGCACCCTCTCCCCGTCGTTCCGCAAGGCACAGGCACTGCTCCGGCCCGGCCACCGGCTCAGCGAGCACGCGGCGAAGCAGCTGCTGCGCGCGTACGGGATCCGGGTGCCGCGCGAGCAGTTGGTGACCAGCGCGGCGGCCGCCGTGCGGGCGGCGGGGCTGGTCGGCTACCCGGTGGTGATGAAGGCGTCCGCGCCGCAGCTCGCGCACAAGACGGAGCTGGGCCTGGTGAAGATCGGGCTGACCTCGGCCAGCCAGGTCCGCGACTCGTACCGCGAGCTGACCGACATCGCCCGGTACGAGGGCGTGGACCTGGACGGCGTCCTCGTCTGCCAGATGGTCGAGCGCGGGGTCGAGATGGTCGTGGGCGTGACGCGGGACGAGCTCTTCGGGCCGACGGTGACGGTCGGCCTGGGCGGGGTGCTCGTGGAAGTGCTGCGGGACGTGACGGTGCGGGTCCCGCCGTTCGGCGAGGACCAGGGGCGCTCGATGCTCTCCGAACTGCGCGGACGAGCCCTGCTCGACGGGGTCAGGGGCGGGCCCCCCGTCGACGTGGACGCGCTCGTCGAAGTCGTCCTGCGGGTCCAGCGGATGGCGCTGGAGCTCGGCGGGGACCTCTCCGAGCTGGACATCAACCCCCTGATGGTGCTGCCCCGCGGACAGGGCGCGGTGGCGCTGGACGCGCTGGCGGTGTGCCGGTGAGCGAGGCGGAGCCGGTGACGCGCGGTGTACTGCACCGCAAGGAGAACGGCGTCTCGTGGATCACACTCGACCGGCCCGAGGCGATGAACGCCGTCACCTGGGACCAGCGCGAGCGGATCATCACGCTCCTCGCGGACGCCACCGCCGATCCGGACGTCCGGGCGGTCGTGATCACCGCGACGGGCAAGGGCTTCTGCGCCGGCGCGGACCTTCGCGGTGGGCGTCCCGAAGCAGGCGAGCGCCCCGAAGCAGGCGAGCGCCCCGAAGCAGGCGAGCGCCCCGAAGCAGGCGAGCGTCCCGAAGCAGGCGAGCGTCCCGAAACATCTGCGACCGGTAACCCCGCGTCCGGGAGTGCCGTACCCGGTCCGTCCTCGGCGGGCGGGCAGGAGCGCGTGCCCGGCGACGTGGCCCGGATGATCCGGCTCGGCGCGCAGCGGTTCATCTCCGCCGTCCTGGACTGCGAGAAGCCGGTGATCGCCGCGGTCAACGGCACGGCGGCCGGCGTCGGCGCTCATCTTGCCTTCGCCTGCGACCTGGTCCTGGCCGCCGAGTCGGCACGATTCATCGAGGTGTTCGTACGGCGCGGCCTCGTCCCGGACGGGGGCGGGGCGTATCTGCTGCCGCGACTGGTCGGACCGCAGCGCGCGAAGGAGCTGATGTTCTTCGGGGACGCGCTGTCCGCGGCCGACGCCGAGCGGATGGGGCTGGTCAACCGGGTCGTCGCGGGCGGCGAACTGGAGAGGACCGCACGCGCGTGGGCCGAACGCCTGGCACATGGACCGACCCGCGCCCTCGCGCTCACCAAGCAGCTGGTGAACGCCTCGCTCGACGTCGACCGCGCCTCCGCCTTCGCCGCGGAGGCGTCGGCGGTGGAGATCGCCATGACGACGCGGGACGCGAACGAGGGCGTGGTGGGCTTCGTGGAGCGCCGGGCGCCGGAGTACCGGGGGCGGTAGGGGCGCGGCGTCCCCGCCTGCGGGGCTCCCGGCCCCCGCGCGTTCAGTCCTTGCGGCCCGTGGCCGCGACGGTGACACCGAGGCCGATCATCGTGAGTCCGCCGGCCCCGCCGATCACGGCGAGCCGCTGCGGCGACCGGGCGAACCAGCTTCACGCGGTCGCCGCGACCAGGCCCCAGAGGCTGTCCGAGACCAGCGCGATGACGTTGAAGACCAGGCCCAGCAGCAGCATCTGCAGGACGACGTGCCCGGCCTCGCGGTCCACGAACTGCGGCAGCACGGCGGCGAAGAACACGATCGTCTTCGGGTTCGCCACCCCGACCGCGAACCCCTCCCACAGCGTCCGCGCCCTCCCGTGCCCCGGGCCTTCCTCCGTGATCGCGGACTGCAGGGACCGCCGCTGCCGTACCGCCTTGACCCCGAGGTACACGAGGTACCCGGCGCCCGCGAGCTTCAGCGCCGTGAACACGAGGACGGACCGCTCCACGACGGTGCCGATCCCGAGGGCGACGGCCACGACGAGCAGACAGGCCCCCAGCGTGTTCCCGACGACCGTGGTCAGCGCGGCGCGGCGCCCCTGGGCCAGTGCCCGCCCGATCACGAACAGCACGCTGGGGCCGGGGATGACGATCAGCAGGAACGACATGGCCGCGAAGGCCGAAAGACGGTCGATGGACACCATGGGGCCTATGGAACCCGGGGACGGCCGTCCCCCGCGACCCGATTTCCTCAGCCGCCCCCGGCCGCTCGCGCCCCGCCCCCGCCCCCGCCCCCGCCCCCGCCGGCCGGACGGCAGCCCGGGGCTGCGGGTCCCGCCCCCAGTCCCGGACGAGGAGGCCGAGCAGCACCTCGTCCAGGAACTCGCCCATCACCCAGGCCGAGGAGCGAGGGCGCTCGTGGAGCCCGTGGGGCCGGGAGGCGCCCGGCCTGCCGCCGCCGGTCAGGACACCGTACGGGCGCCGCGCGCGGCCGCGATGAACTCCGTGATCAGTACCGGGCTCTTCACTCCGCGGCTGATCTCGATGCCGCTGGAGACGTCCACGCCCCAGGGACGGGCCGTGCGCACCGCCTCCGCGACGTTGTGCGGGTCGAGTCCACCGGCGAGCAGCCAGCGCCGGCCGGGGGCCGGGAGTTGCTTGCCGGTGCGGTCCCAGGTCTCGCCCGCGCCGGGCACGGGCGCGTCGAGCAGGAGGACGTCCTCGCCGCGCTCGCCGTACCGCGGTACCGCGCCCCTGACGGCGACCCCCCGGATCAGGGTGCGGCCGTCCGGGCGCAGGGCGTCGTAGTACGCGAGGTCCTCCTGGCCGTGCAGTTGCACGGCGCGCATGCCGGTCTCGCCCATCAGGGCGCGGACCTCGTCCAGCGGCTGGTCGCGGAAGACGCCGACGGTCAGGACGGATTCGGGCACTCGGGCGGCGAGGAGACGCGCGGTACCGGCGTCGACGCGGCGCGGGCTCGCGGCGAAGACGAAGCCGATGGCGTCGGCACCGGCCTCGACGGCGGTGTCCACGTCCCGTTCCGTGCGCAGACCGCAGACCTTGACGAACAGGGGTGTGCCCATGTCGGTGCTCTCCGTAACTGCTCCTGCGGCGACTGGTCGGCCGCAACGCTACCGGCCGCGGGCGAGGGCCGGTGCCGGACCGTCGCCGGGCGGTGCCGGGTGCGGGCCGAGGGCGCGTGCTGGCCGGTGCCTGGCGGGGGCCACCGGGGCCCTTCGCGAGAAGAGGGCGGGCGGGCGAAGGGTTTTCATCTGACGTACCGTCAGGTTCAATGGGTGTCGTGATGGGACACGCCGGGATGGCCGCGACCGCCGTCCGATACCTCCGCTCCACCCGCACCGCCCCGCCGGGCGAGCCGCACTTCGACGCACTGCCGCGTCCCGCGCTGCGCACCGTAGGGGAGGACGAACGGCTGCCGGTCGCCCCCGCCGAATTCCGGCGGGTGCTCGGGCACTTCGCGAGCGGGGTCACGGTCGTCACGGCCCACGACGCGGCGGGCGGCGGCCCGGCGGGCTTCGCCTGCCAGTCCTTCGCCTCACTGTCGCTCGACCCGCCCCTGGTGGTGTTCACGGTCGCCCGTACGTCGACTACGTGGCCGCGCATCGCCCGCGCCGGGGCGTTCTGCGTCAACGTCCTCGGAGCGGACCAGGGTGGCCTCTGCCGCGCGTTCGCGGTGAGCGGCGCCGACAAGTTCGCCGGCGTCGCCCACACCCCCGCACCGGTGACCGGTTCCCCCCGCCTCGCCTCCGTCCCCGCCTGGATCGACTGCACGATCAGCACGGTCCACACCGGCGGCGACCACCTGATCGTGGTGGGACGGGTGGAGGCCCTGGGCGCGGAGGACGACGGCGATCCGCTGCTGTTCCACCGGGGGCGGTTCGGACGCTTCGAGGTCCGGGGCGCGAGGCCCGCCCGCCGTGGTCAAGCGCCGCAGGCGCGACACCCGGGCGAATGAACAACGGGCGTTTCCGACCGGAGGGTTCCCCGGGCTCAGACCGCCGCCACCGCCCGCGAAGGCGCCCCCCGCCGGATCACCAGCGCCATCAGCGCCGCCGCCGCACACAGGGCGCCCGAGGCGTACCAGACCACGTCGTAGGTGCCGAAGACGTCGCGGGCGACGCCGCCCGCGAAGGCGACCACCGCGGCGCCGACCTGGTGGGAGGCGAGGACCCAGCCGAAGACGATCGCGCTGTCCTCGCCGTAGTGCTCCCGGCACAGCGCGATCGTCGGCGGAACCGTGGCGACCCAGTCCAGGCCGTAGAAGACGATGAAGAAGATCATCGGCGGGTGCACGGACGGCGCCAGCAGCATCGGCAGGAAGAGGAGCGAGATGCCGCGCAGCGCGTAGTAGACGGCGAGCAGCCGGCGGGCGTCGAAGCGGTCGGTGAACCAGCCGGAGGCGATCGTGCCCACGACGTCGAAGACCCCGATGACCGCGAGCAGCGACGCGGCGGCCGTGATGGGCATGCCGTGATCGTGGGCGGCGGGGACGAAGTGCGTCTGGACGAGGCCGTTCGTGGAGGCGCCGCAGATCGCGAAGGTGCCGGCGAGCAGCCAGAACGGCCCGGTGCGCGCGGCCGAGAAGAGGACGCCCAGGGTGCGACGGGCCGCGCCCGGCACCGGCGGCGGCTTGGGCACGAACTCCTTGGCTCCGTACGGGGCGAGCCCCACGTCCGCCGGGTGGTCGCGCAGCAGCAGCCAGACGAACGGGACGACGGCCAGCGCGGCCAGCGCGACCGTGACGGCCGCGGGGCGCCACTGGTGCTCCTGGACGATCCAGGACAGCAGGGGGAGGAAGATCAGCTGGCCGGACGCGGCGGCCGCCGTCAGGATGCCGGTGACCAGGCCCCTGCGCTCGGTGAACCAGCGGTTCGTCACGGTAGCCGCGAAGGCGAGTGCCATCGAGCCACTGCCGAGGCCGATGAGCAGGCCCCAGCAGAGCAGCAGCTGCCAGGCCGCCGTCATCCAGACCGTCAGGCCCGAGCCGAGCGCGATCACCGTCAGCGCGACAGCCACGACCCGGCGGATGCCGTACCGGTCCATCAGGGCGGCGGCGAACGGCGCGGTGAGTCCGTACAGCGCGAGGTTGATGGAGACCGCGAGCCCGATCGTGCCGCGTGACCAGCCGAACTCCTGGTGCAGCGGATCGATCGACAACCCCGGCAGGGAGCGGAAGGCAGCGGCGCCGATGATCGTCACGAATGCGACGGCGGCGACGAACCACGCGCGGTGCACTCGACGGCGGCGGACCGCCTCCCCCACGGGGGAGGCGGTCCGAGCTGCGGGGAGATCGCTTGTCTGGGTCACGTCACCAGCATCCGTGCGCGGGCCATCGGCAACGAGTGGCCTGAAGGACAGCATTCGATACGATCGGGCCATGGCTCGTCACCAGACATCCGTGGCGCCTCCGCGATCCGCCACCCCTCGCCGCGCCACGCCTCCCGAACCGGCCGCGGCTCGGGTTCGGGCAGCCGTCCCGTCTCCGCCGTCCGACCCGTCCCCGGAATCCGCCGGGCCACGCGACGCCGCGCGCCCCCATCGCGTCGTCGTCCTGGCGCTCGACGGCTGCCTCCCCTTCGAGCTGGGCATTCCGCAACGCATCTTCGGCCGTGCGGCCGACGCCGCCGGGCGGAAGCTGTACGAAGTGGTGACCTGTTCGGTGCGACCGCCCGGTCCGGTCTGCACCGACGCCGACTTCGCCGTGCTGGTGGAGAACGGCCCCGAGGCCCTGGCCACGGCCGACACGCTGATCGTGCCGGCGTCGTACGAGCTCGGCCCCGTCCACGACGAGGGGGTCCTGACGCCCGAGCTGGCCGCCGCCCTGGCCCGGCTGAGGCCCGGCACCAGGCTGGTGTCGATCTGCACCGGCGGGTACGTCCTCGCCGCCGCCGGGTTCCTCGACGGCCGGCCCGCGACGACGCACTGGTCGTCGTCCGAGCACTTCCAGAGGACGTTCCCGAAGGTCCGGGTGGACGCGGACGTGCTCTTCATCGACGACGGGGACGTGCTCACCTCCGCGGGAGTGGCCGCCGGCATCGACCTCTGTCTGCACATCGTGCGCCGCGACCACGGCACGGCGGTCGCGAACGACGTCGCCCGGCGCACGGTCGTCCCGCCGCACCGGGACGGCGGCCAGGCCCAGTACGTCCACCGCCCGGTGCCCGAGCCGCAGACCGCGACGACCTCGGCGGCCCGGGCGTGGGCGCTGGCGCACCTGCACGAGCCGATCCAGCTGCGCGACCTGGCCGGTCAGGAGTCCATGTCCGTACGGACCTTCACCCGCCGCTTCCGCGAGGAGGTCGGCGTGAGCCCCGGCCAGTGGCTGGCCCGGCAGCGTGTGGAGCGGGCCCGGCAGTTGCTGGAGTCAACGGAGCTGTCCATGGACCGGGTGGCCCGCGACTCGGGGTTCGGTACGGCGCAGTCGATGCGCCAGCACCTGATGGCGGCGCTGGGCGTGGCACCGACGGTCTACCGGCGGACGTTCCGCGCGACGGCCGTCTCGCCCTGACGCCGCGGGACCCTCCCGGCCCGCAGACCCGCCGGACCCACCGGACCCGCCGGACCCGTGCTCAGAACGTCAGCACCCCTCGCGCCACCCGCCCGTGCTCCGCGTCCTCGGCCGCCTTGGCGAAGTCCTCCACCGGGTACGTCTCCGTGACCAGTTCGTCCAGCAGCAGCCGCCCCTCCCGGTACAGCCGGGCGTACAGGGCGATGTCGTGCTGCGGGCGCGAGGAGCCGTAGCGGCAGCCGAGCACGGCCTTGTCCAGGAACATCGCCGCGGGCAGGAACGTCGCCTCCGCCGTCGGGGCCGGCATGCCGAGCAGCACCGCCTGGCCGTGGCGGTCCAGGAGGTCGATCGCCCGGCGCACCAGGCCCGTGTGCCCGACGCACTCGAAGACGTGGTGTGCGCCGTGCGGCAGCACGTCCCGTACCTCCTCCACGGAGGTGAGGAAGTGCGTCGCGCCGAAGAGGCGGGCCGTATCCTCCTTCGCCGGGTTGGTGTCCACGGCGACGATCGTCACCGCGCCCGCGAGACGGGCCCCCTGGAGCACGTTCAGCCCGATGCCGCCCGCGCCGATGACCACGACCGTGTCGCCGAGGGCCACCCTGGCCCGGTTGAGCACGGCGCCCACTCCGGTCAGCACCCCGCAGCCGATGAGGGCGGCCGAGGTGAGCGGGATGTCGCCGGGGATGCGCACCGCCTGGACGGCCTTCACCAGGGTGCGTTCCGCGAAGGCCGAGTTGGCGGCGAACTGGTGCAGCGGCTTCCCGGCCCGGGTGAACGGCCGCCCGGGCCTGCCGATCGAGGCGCGGCACATCGTCGGCCGTCCCCGGTCGCACTCCGCGCACGCACCGCAGTTGGCGAGCGTCGACAGCGACACGTGGTCGCCGGGCGCGACATGGGCGACGTCCGCGCCGACGGCCTCGACGACACCCGCGCCCTCGTGCCCCAGAACGACGGGCACGGGAAAGGGGATCGTGCCGTCGATCACCGACAGATCACTGTGGCAGAGTCCGGCGGCGGCGACGCGGACGAGCACCTCGTCAGGGCCGGGGGCGCGTATCTCGAGGTCGTCGGCGACCTCGACCCGCTCGCCGTCGAAGACGACACCTCTCATCGCGGCTCCCTGGGTAGGCCGAGCACCCGCTCGGCGATGATGTTCCGCTGGATCTCGTCCGAGCCGCCGTAGATCGTGTCGGCGCGGGTGAAGAGGAAAAGCCGTTGCAGCGCGTCCAGTTCGTAGGAGGGCGACCAGGCTCCCGGGCCGGCGGCGGCGGCCGCGCCCCGTACCTGCACGGCCAGTTCGCCGAGCCGCTGGTGCCAGCCGCCCCACAGCAGTTTCGCGACGCACGGCGCACCCGGGTCGCCGGTGCGGCCGAGGGTGCGCAGCGCGTTCCAGCGCATGGTGCGCAGTTCTGCCCACTGGCGGACCAGGCGGTCCCGGAGCACGGGGTCGTGGTCGAGTCCGCCCTCGGCGGCGGCGTGGAGGACCCGGCCAAGTTCCTCCTCGAAGCCGATCTGCTGGACGAGCGTCGAGACCCCGCGTTCGAGGGCGAGCAGGCCCATCGCGACCTGCCAGCCGTTCCCCTCGCCGCCGACCGTCCCGACGGCCTCGGCGCCGTCGAGGAAGACCTCGTTGAACTCGCTGCTGCCGGACATCTGCCGGATGGGCCGTACGTCCACGCGGCCCGGCTGGTCCATGGGCACGAGCAGGAACGACAGTCCGCGGTGGCGGGTGGCGCCGGGTTCGGTTCGGGCCAGGACGAAGCACCAGTGCGCCTCGCGGGCGAGCGAGGTCCAGACCTTCTGGCCGGTGACCCGGTAGCGGCCGCCGTCGGCGACCGCGGTGGTCCGCAACGACGCCAGGTCGGAGCCCGCGCCGGGCTCGCTGAAGCCCTGGCACCAGAACTCCTCGCCGCGGGCGATGCCCGGCAGGTAGCGGGCCTGCTGGTCCGTGTCGCCGTGGGCGATCAGGGTGGGGGCCAGCAGGTTCTCGCCGATGTGGCCGAGCCGGGCGGGCGCGCGGGCGCGCACGTACTCCTCGGCCCAGACGACCTGCTGGGTGAGGGTGGCGCGGCGGTTGCCGTGGTCGGCTTCCCAGCCGAGCCCGATCCAGCCGCCGGCGCCGAGTTCCCGCTCCCAGGCGAGCCGGGTGCGGACGCGCTCGTGCTCGCTGCCGGGTCCGCCGTGCCCGGCGGCGTCGGCGTACGCGCCGGTGACATGGTCCTCCAGCCAGGTGCGCGCCTCGTGCCGGAAGGCGGTGTCGTCGGGGCCGAAGGCGAAGTCCATGGCCGCGGTCCCGCGTCAGCGGTTCGGGCGGTCGCCCGAGGCGGCCGCCCTCGCCATGGCCCCGAGGTGGGCGAGCATCGGCATCGGATCGGTGCCGACGGTCCCCGGGAGGAAGTCCGCGATCCGTTCCGGGGTCCACGCGCCGTCGGCGTAGGCGGCCCGCAGTTCGCGCGGCTGGGCCCAGACCGCGATCTTGGGGCCGGCGATCGTGTAGACCTGCCCGGTGATGTTCTGCGCGCGCGCCCGCTCCGACAGCAGGTAGACGACGAGCGCCGCCACGTCCTCCGGCTCCCCGATCTCCTTGAGCTCCATGGGGACGCCCGCCGACATACGGGTCCGGGCGACGGGTGCGACGGCGTTGGCCGTCACGCCGTACTTGTGCAGGCCGAGCGCCGCGCTGCGCACCAGCGAGATGACGCCGCCCTTGGCCGCCGAGTAGTTGGCCTGGGCGACGGAACCCTGGTGGTTGCCGCTGGTGAAGCCGATCAGGGTGCCTCCGCCCTGTGCGCGCATGACCGCGGAGGCCGCGCGGAAGACGGTGAAGGTGCCCTTGAGGTGGGTGGCGACCACCGGGTCCCACTCGTCCTCGGTCATGTTGAAGAGCATGCGCTCGCGCAGGATGCCGGCGACGCACACGGCACCGTCGAGCCGTCCGAAGCGGGCCAGCGCGGTGTCGACGACCCGCTGCCCGCCCTCCATCGTCGAGATGTCGTCGGCGACGGCGACCGCTTCCCCGCCCGCGGCCTCGATCTCCTCGACCACCGCCCCGGCGACCTCCGAGGCCGGTTCTCCGCCGTCGACGGAGACGCCGTGGTCGTTGACGACGACCTTCGCCCCCTCGGCGGCGCACGCGAGGGCCACGGCGCGGCCGATGCCGCGTCCGGCGCCGGTCACGGCGACGGTCCTGCCTGCCAAGAAGTTCCCCACGTCCGGCCCCTTCCGTTTTCTGACGGACCGTTAGATTTTATGGTCCGCCGGACGCATGAGCACAAGCCCCAGGGAGGCGCAGATGTCACTGCCGGAGGAGTTCCACGAGATCGCCGAGCGGGTGAACAACTGGGGGCGCTGGGGCGCCGACGACGAGATCGGCACGCTGAACCTGATCACCGACGAGGTGGTGCGGGAGGCCGCCGGGACGGTGCGCGCCGGCCGGCGCGTGCCGCTCGCCCTGCCGCTACGGCAGGACGGCGTCCAGACCGGAGTGATCCCGGGCCGGGTCAACCCCCTGCACACCATGGTGCAGATCAACCAGGAGCTGTTCGGGCCCGGTACGGTGGCGACCAGCGACGACACCGTGACGATGGGGCTGCAGGCTGCTACCCACTGGGACGCGCTCACACACGTCTCGCACTCGGGCAGGATCTGGAACGGCCGCCCCGCGGACAGCATCACCGCCCACGAGGGGGCCCGCTACAGCGGCATCGACACCGTCCGCACCCTCGTCTCACGCGGGGTGCTGCTCGACGTGGCGCGCGCCAAGGGCGTGGACCGGCTGGCCGGCGGCCATGCCGTCACGCCGGAAGACCTCGCGGAGGCGGAGGAGTTCGGGGGCGTACGGGTCCGGGCGGGCGACGTCGTGCTCGTCAGGACCGGTCAGATCCGGGCGTACCTCGGCGGGGACAGGCACGCGTACGCCCACCCCTCACCCGGCCTCTCGGTCCGGGCGCCCGAGTGGTTCCACACCCGCGACACCGCCGCCGTGGCGAACGACACCCTCACCTTCGAGATCTTCCCGCCGGAGATCGACAACCTCTGGCTGCCCGTGCACGCGCTCGACCTGGTGGAGATGGGCATGCTGCAGGGCCAGAACTGGAACCTGGAGGAACTCTCGGCGGCCTGCGCGGAGGAACGACGGTACGCCTTCCTGCTGTCGGCCACCCCCGAGCCGTTCGTCGGCGGCACCGGGACACCGGTCGCACCGGTGGCGGTGCTCTGACCCGGCACCCCACCGGCGCGGGCGGGACCCTCAGGCGGTGTACGCGCCGGGCGTCAGCCCCGAGGGGAGGACCTGGACGACGGGAAGCACGGGGGACGGCACGGCGGCGCCTGGCACCACGCAGCGGTCCACCTCGCACCAGATGCTCTTGCCCGCGCCCTCGCGCTTCCAGCCCCAGCGGTCGGCCAGCCCGTCGACGAGCTCCAGTCCGCGCCCTCCCGTGTCGTCACCGGCCGCGCGGCGCGGCTGCGGCGGCCGCGCGCAGGTGTCCGCCACCTCGACCCGCACCGTGCCCGCCTCCGCCGCCCCGAGGCCGAACAGCATCCTCAGCACTGCCGGACAGCCCGTGTGGACCACCGCGTTGGTGACCAGTTCGGAGATGAGCAGCACCAGCGTCTCGGCCAGCGGCTCGTCGTCCCCTATGCCCGAACCGGCGAGCCGGGAGCGGGCCCATCTTCTGGCCCGTCCCACCTCCGCGGGATCGGGCCCGACCTCCAACTGAACCTGAAGCACCTGCACCGCTCACACCATCCGAACCGGCGGACACATCGCCTCGCGCCTCACAGCCATCACGGAATGTGATTTCCCTGCGAGACAGCATGGTTGACGTACAGTCACCGCAACAAGCGCTTCGGGCATATTCCAGCGCGAAGGAGTACCCGTGGTGCATACTGTGCGGCGCACCTTGCGAATAGTCGAACACCCTGTGCGAGCGGCGCGTTCTTCCCCGCCGGCCCTGTCTGGATCCGGCCGGGGCGTCGGGATCACTGCCCTCGGGCAGTACGCGTCTCGCACCCCACGGAGCGTACCCGAGGGCGGGCCCGACTCCGGGCCGTGACGGCCCGTGCCAAGGACACAACCCGATATCGACGCAGGGTGACTTTCGTCCGCCCGCCGCCCGGCTCGCCTCCGGCCCACCCGCTGTCCTCCCCGTCGATTCCCGGCCGCCGCTCAGAGGGCGGCCGCCAGCGCCTCCTCCGCCTGCGCGGCCGTCTGGCCCAGCGCGGCGCGCACCCAGGCCCGTTTGAGGTGCAGATGCACCTCTGCCTCCCAGGTGAAGCCCATGCCGCCGTGCACCTGGAGGCAGTCCCGGGCACCCCGGACAGCGGCGTCGTCGGCGAGGAGCTTGGCACCGGCGATCTCCACGGGGTCGGCGGTGACGGCAGCCGCGTACACGGCGGCGCGGGCCAGTTCGGTGCGCACCAGCATCCGCGCGCAGAGGTGCTTGACCGCCTGGAAGGCGCCGATGGGCCGGCCGAACTGCTCGCGCTGCCCTGCGTACCGCACGGCCATGCCGGTGGTGCGCCCCGCGGAGCCCAGCTGTTCGGCGGCAGTCAGCAGCACGGCCGCCGGATCCGGCTCGCCGGGGGGTGCGGACGGCAGCCGGTGCAGCGGCGTCAGCGGATCGACGGACCGTACGGGCACGGCGCCGGAGGCGTCCCCGAGCACCACGTCTGCCTCCTCCAGCCAGGGGACTAGTCGCCCGTCGGCCCGGGTGACGACGGTGGTCCCGTCGGCGGCGCCGGGGACGGCACCCGCGGCGAGGTGCGTGGCCACCAGCGGTCCCGGCAGCAGCACCCGCCCGGCCTCCTCGAAGACCAGCGCCGCCTCCGGGAGTCCGAGCCCGACACCTCCCTCCGCCTCGGGCAGCCGCAGCGCGAAGAACCCGGCCCGGCCGAGCTCCTGCCACAGGGACCGGTCGATGCGCGTCCCGGCCGTGCGGAGGGCGTCCCGGTCGCAGCGGGCCCCCAGCAGCTCCCGGACCCCCTTGCGCAACGCCCGCTGGTCCTCGGTCGGTTGGAAGTGCACGGCTGCTCACCGCTCCTTCGGCAGGCCGAGAATCCGCTCGGCGACGATGTTCCGCTGGATCTGCGAGGTGCCGGCGGCGATGGTGTACGACAGCGACGCCAGCCTGCCGAGGGTCCACTCGTGGGACAGGTCCAGCGCGTCCGGGCCGAGCACCTCGGCGGCCGCGTCGTACAGCTCCTGGCGGGCGTGGGAGTAGCGCAGCTTGAACACGGAGCCGCCGGTGCCGGGGACGCCGCCGGTCGCCTCGGCCTCGCCGACGTTCCACTGGATGAGCCGCCACAGCGCGCCGAACTCCGCGTTGAGCCTGCCGAGCCGGCGACGCAGTACGGCGTCGTCCCAGCGGCCGTTCTCCCGTGCCGTGCGGGCCAGCGCGGCGAGCGTGCGGCGGCAGGCGACGACCTCGCCGACGAAGGCGGTGCCGCGTTCGAAGGAAAGGGTGACCATCGTGACGCGCCAGCCGTCGTTCTCCTCCCCCACCCGGTTCGCCACCGGCACCCGCACCCCGTCGAGGTGGACCTCGGCGAACTCCGTCGACCCGGCGAGGGTGCGCAGCGGGCGGACGGTGACACCGGGCGCGTCCATCGGCATCGCCAGCCAGCTGATGCCGCGGTGGCGGGGAGCCCGCGGGTCGGTGCGCACGAGCAGTTCGCACCAGTCGGCGACCTCGGCGTGCGAGGTCCAGATCTTGGCGCCGGTCACCACGTAGGAGTCACCGTCGCGGACGGCCCTGGTCCGCAGGGAGGCGAGGTCGGACCCGGCGTCGGGCTCGCTGAAGCCCTGGCACCAGACCTCGTCGCCGCGCAGGATGTGCGGCAGCCAGCGCTCGCGTTGCTCACGGGTGCCCTCGGCGGCGATGGTCGGGCCGGCGTGCAGCAGTCCGACGAAGTTCGCGCCGACGTACGGGGCCCCGGCCTTCTCGGTCTCCTCCAGGAAGATCAGCCGCCGGGTCGGGGACGCGTCCCAGTGGACGTCCGCGTACCCGGCGTCGTACAGCACCCGCTGCCAGGCGGTGTCGTGGGCGCGCCGGGCCGGCCAGTCGTCCGGCGGGGGAGGCGGCGGGAGCTCGGGGAGGGCGACCGCGAGCCAGTCCCGCAGTCCGGCCCGGAACGCCTCCTCCTCCTCGGTGTACGCGAGGTCCACTACGCGTCCAGGTCCAGGCCGAGCATCCGGATCGCGTTGCCGCGCATCAGCTTGTGGACGGTCTCGTCGTCGAGGTCCCTCACATGGTCGAGGGCCACCTCCCTGGTGTGCGGGAAGGTCGAGTCCACGTGCGGGTAGTCCGTCTCGAAGGTGGCGTTGTCGCGGCCCACCACGTCCAGCGAGGCGACGCCGTGCTTGTCGCGGAAGAAGCAGCAGAAGATCTGCCGGTAGTAGTACGTGGACGGCGGTTCGGGGATCAGGTCGCGCACCCCGCCCCAGGCCCGGTGCTCCTGCCACACGTCGTCCGCCCGTTCCAGCGCGTACGGGATCCAGCCCATCTGGCCCTCGCTGTAGGCGAGCCTGAGCGCCGGGAACCTCACCAGCACCCCGCTGAAGAGGAAGTCCGTCATCGACGCCATGGCGTTGTTGAAGGACAGCGACGCCTGGACGGCGGGGGGCGCGTCGGGCGAGGCCGCGGGCATCTGCGAGGAGGAGCCGATGTGCATGTTGACGACCGTCCCGGTCTCCTGGCAGACGGCGAAGAACGGGTCCCAGTAGCCGGAGTGGATCGACGGCAGCCCCAGGTGGGTGGGGATCTCGGAGAAGGTCACCGCCCGTACGCCGCGCGCCGCGTTCCGCCGGATCTCGGCGACCGCGAGGTCGATGTCCCACAGGGGGATGAGGCAGAGGGGGATGAGCCGGCCGCCGCTGTCGCCGCACCACTCCTCCACCATCCAGTCGTTGTACGCGCGGACGCAGGCGAGCGCGACCTCCTTGTCCTTGGCCTCGGCGAAGGTCTGGCCGCAGAAGCGGGGGAAGGTGGGGAAGCACAGGGACGCCTCGACGTGGTTGAGGTCCATGTCGTCCAGCCGGGCCCTGGGGTCCCAGCAGCCCCGCCGCATCTCGGCCCGGGTGATGCCCTCCAGCGTCATGTCGTCGCGGTCGAAGCCGACGGCGGCGATGTTGCGCTTGTACGGGAACTCCAGGTCCTCGTAGATCCACCAGTCCGTGGGCGGTCCGTCCGGGTCCATCGTGATCCGGTACTTCCCCCCGACGTACGCGAGCTCGCCGATGCCGGCGGTGAGCGGCCGGGGTCCGCGGTCCCGGTACTTCGCCGGCAGCCAGGTCTCGAAGAGATGCGCGGGCTCGATCACATGGTCGTCGACGCTGATGATCCGAGGCAGTTCCCGTTCCATCGGGCCCCTCCGTTCGCCACTGGCCTGACGGGTCGTCAGATAGCAGGCTAGCCGCGCACCCCTGGACCGACAAGGCGACGAGCCCTACGCTTCCCGCGTTACCTGACGCTCCGTCAGTTGCAGTCGGAAGGAGGGAACCGCCGTGATGACCGACACCGCACGATCCCTTGGCGCATCCCGCACGCTGTGGGAGCTCGTGGACCGTCGCGCCCGGCTCACCCCCGGCCGCACCGTCCTGCTCCAGGACGACCGTCGCCTCAGCTTCGGGGAACTGCGCGGGCGCTGCGAACGGGTCGCCGCCGGGCTGTTCGCGCGCGGGGTGCGGCCCGGCACGGTCGTGGCCTGGCAGCTGCCCACCCGCATCGAGTCCGTCGTACTGGCCGGGGCGCTGGCCAGGATCGGCGCCGTGCAGTCCCCGGTGATCCCCTTCTACCGGGACCGCGAGGTCGGCTTCGCCCTGAACGCCTGTGCGGCGGAGTTCTTCGCGGTACCGGGCGTCTGGCGCGACTTCGACCACGCGGCGATGGCCCGGCGGATCGGCGCCCGGGGGATCTTCGAGGCGTACGGGGACCTCCCCGAAGGCGACCCCTCCGTCCTGCCCCCGCCGCCCGCCGACGGCACCGAGGTGCGCTGGATCTACTGGACCTCCGGCACCACCTCCGACCCCAAGGGCGTCCTGCACACCGATCGTTCGCTGATCGCGGGCGGCTCCTGCCTCGCCCACGCGCTGCGGCCGACGTCCGAGGACGTCGGCTCCATCGCCTTCCCGTTCGCCCACATCGGCGGCGCGGACTACCTGGTGATGCTGCTGCTCCACGGCTTCCCCGCCGTGCTCTTCGAGAGGTTCGCCCTTCCCGAGGCCCTGGACACCTACCGCAGGCACGGGGTCACCACGGCCGGCGGATCCACGGCCTTCTACTCGCTGTTCCTCGAGGAACAGCGCAGGCAGCCGGGCGTGCCCGTCGTCCCCACGCTCCGGCTGCTCGCCGGCGGGGGCGCCCCCAAACCGCCCGAGCTGTACCACGCCGTCGTAAGGGAGATGGGCGTGCAGCTCACCCACGGCTACGGCATGACCGAGGTCCCCATGATCACGATGGGTTCGCCGGACGACCGGCCGGAGGACCTCGCGACGACAGAGGGACGGCCGCCCGAGGGCATGGAGATACGCATCGTCGACGGCGAGGTTCGGCTGCGCGGCGAGGCCGTCTGCCGGGGCTATCTGGACCCGGAGCAGACCGCCGCCGCGTTCGACGCCGACGGCTTCCTGATCACCGGCGACCTGGGGCATCTCACCGAGTCCGGCCATCTCGTCCTGACCGGCCGCCTCAAGGACGTCATCATCCGCAAGGGCGAGAACATCTCCGCCAAGGAGATCGAGGACCTGCTCCACGAGCACCCCGGCGTCGGCGAGGCGGCGGTGATCGGACTGCCCGACCCGGAGCGCGGCGAGCGGGTCTGCGCGGTGGTCCAGCAGCCCGAGGGCGCGGCACCGCTGAGTCTGGACGAGGTCACCGGGCACCTGCGGGGCGCGGGCCTCGCCGTGCACAAGCTCCCGGAACAGCTGGAGCTCGTGGACGCGCTGCCCCGCAACGACACACTGCGCAAGGTGCTCAAGTACAAGCT
Source organism: Streptomyces sp. NPDC049887 (assembly GCF_040656535.1). Lineage (NCBI taxonomy): Bacteria > Bacillati > Actinomycetota > Actinomycetes > Kitasatosporales > Streptomycetaceae > Streptomyces > Streptomyces sp. NPDC049887. Next base: position 424,053 of record NZ_JBFAMM010000001.1, read on the forward strand.
GCGCGAGCGGTTCACTGGGGCGGACACGACATCCAGGGCGTGAACGACACCCCCGACACGAACGGCACGACATGAGCCTGAGCATCCGCAACCAGCTGCCCGGCACAGTGATCGCGGTCACCGGCGGCCCCGCCATGGCGACGGTGAGGATCCGCCTCGACAGCGGTGAGGAGGTCACCTCGGCCGTGACCGCTGACGCCGTCTCGGAGCTGGGCATCTTCCCCGGCGGAGCGGTCAGCGTCCTGATGAAGGCCAGCGAGGTGGCCCTCGCGACGGCGCGCGTGGAGGGCCTGAGCATCCGCAACCAGCTTCCCGGCACGGTCACATCGGTGACCCCGGGCGCGGCGATGGCCACCGTCCGGCTGAGGCTGGACGGCGGCCAGGACCTGACCGCGGTGATCACCAAGGACGCGCTGGACGAGCTCGGGTTCGCGGCGGGCGGCGCCGCGGTCGCCCTGGTCAAGGCGACGGAGATCTCGCTCTCCACCGCCTGAGCACCACTGCCGTCCGGCCGCACCCCGCCACCCGGGCCTCCCGGGCCTCCCGGGCCTTCCGGGCCGGCGCCTGACGCCGCGCCGCGGGACCCGAACCGAGTGCCGCCAGAGGCGTCGCTCGCCCCGCCGCGACGCCCGGCACGGCGGCCCGGGGCGCCGCCGAATCAACCGGGCAGGCCCACCAGGAGACGGGTCCGGCGCCTTGCGGGACCGCTGCCCTCGGCCAGGAGGGCCGGGGAGGACCGCACGCACCGCCCGCCGCTCACGACGGGCACGCCCCCGTCAGAGCCGGGACAGCGAGGCCGCCGCGAACAGGACGTCCCGCACGGCCTCGCGGTCCCCGTCCTGACCGGCCGCGGCGTCGGCCGGCGGCACATGGCCCGCCACGAGCTGGCAGAACTCCACACTGTCGAGGGCGATCTGGGCGACCGTGTGGTCCGGGTCGCCCACCGCCGCGGGCGAGTCCAGCGCGATGTACCAGTGGCCGCCGCCCGCGCCCTCCACCTCCAGGTGCAGCGAGCGACCGGGCGAACCGGCCGTCACCAGGCGGCGGGCCGGCGCCGCGAGCCCGGCCCGCCGCCGGGCGGCCAGCGCCCCGGGCAGCAGCCGGGCCGCCAGGTCGATCATCCGGTGCAGATGCGCGCCGGTCGGGGGCTCGTACGGGTAGTCCACCGCGGCCGCGATGTCGTCCGCGTGCACCCAGCACTCGAAGGCCCGGTCCAGCATCGCGTCCTGCAGCGGCAGCGCGAAGTCCCCGTAGGACACCGACAGCTGCTCCACCCCGAGCCCGGCGAACGACACCGTCCGCACCAGCGCATGGCTCTGCTCGCGCCAGGGGACGCGCACCGAGCGAGTCACCGGGCGCCCACCCGAGCTCCACAGCCGCTCGGTGCGCTCGGCCGGGGAGGTCGGCGCGTCGGGGCCGGCCGGATCGCCCAGCCCCAGGGCCGAGGCCACCAGCCCGTCCACGGACATCAGATGGCCTATCACCCCGGCGACCGTCGTCCTGCGGCTCACCTTGGCCTCGCCGTCGAACCACTTCAGCCGCACCGGGGCGTGCCACTCCGAGTCGCCGATGTCCCGCAGCAGCGCGTCGAGCCGGGCGGTCTCCGCGTCGTACGCACCGGCCCAGACGGGCACCGGGGTCCGGGCGGGCCGCCGGCCCAGGCAGTTCTCCAGGACCCGGGAGCGCAGCAGCGGATCCAGGTCGAGGTCGCGGTCGGTGTGCAGCAGCCCCACGGCGTCCCGCAGCCGCAGCGCCTCCTCGGCACAGGGTGCGCAGCCGGTGAGGTGCTCCTCCACCGCCGCGGTCTCCTCGGCCGAGCAGGCCGCCAGCGCCCAGGCGCCGAGCAGCGACTTGAGCACGCCGTGGGCCAGGGGCTCGGGCGGCGGCGAGGGCAGCACGTCCGGCGGCGAGAGGTCGTCCCCCGCCGCACGCGGTCCGGGTATGCGCGGCGGCGCGCCCGGCATGTCGTCGGGGCCGCCGGGACCGCGGCCGCCGTCCAGGGGCCCGTTCACCGGCGGCTTCCCGGTCCGGGAGGCGACGAGCCGTCCAGCGCACGGGTGTTGGCCGTCGCCAGCAGCTGCAGCCCGAGTCGCAGCCGGCGGCGCGCCTCGTCCTCGGTGACGCCGAGGTCGGCTGCGGTCTGCCGGTAGTCCCTGCGCTGGAAGTAGGCCAGCTCCAGTGCGGCCCGCAGCGGCGCGGGCATCGACGTCACGATGTAGTCCGCGCGGGCGGCGGCGGAGGCGCGGCGCACCTTCTGCTCCAGGTCCTCCGTGCCGCCACCGCTCTCGGCGGCCGCCGCACGCTCCTGCTCCCGCAGGCGGTGGACGGCCTGGTCGTGTGTGAGACGCGCCACCCAGAAGCGCATCGAGCCCTGCCGGGGGTCGTACGCGTCCGGGTTCTCCCACACGTAGCCGAACACCTCGCGGGTCACCTGGTCGGCTGCCGCGTCGTCGTCGAGCACGCGATGGGCCTGGCTGTGGACGAGGGCGGCGAAACGGTCGTACAACTCGCCGAGCGCGGCGGCCTCGCCCCGCGCCAGCCGCTGCTGCATCCTGCGGTCCCAGCGAGGTGGTGCGTCCTTGCCCATCCGGCGGCCCCCAAGCCTCTGCCCGTCCTCGTCGCCTTCTGCTCGTCCTGTCGTCCACTCGAATGTAATGCGACGCGGCTGAAACGCACGCCCCTTTATGGCAAGTCCGCCCCGGCGGAGACTGTGCGTGGTAGAGGGTTTCGCCGCGGTGGGGCGGGGCAGCAGCGCCGGAAGGGAACGACTACTTCCGGATGGGGACCGGCGTGACGAGAGAGCCGCGCGAGACGCTCAGGGTGGAGCGAACCGAGCAGACCCCCTGGACGATACTGCACATTCAGGGCGAACTGGATCTGGTCAGTTCCCCCGAGGTCCGGCGCCATGTGCACGACGCCGTGGCCGTGGGGCGCCGCGATGTCGTACTGGACCTCTCCGAAGTGGTGTTCTGCGACTCCAGCGGGGTGGGCGTGCTGATCGCCTCGCGCCGGCTGCTGCGTTCCTGCCGCGGGCGACTGAGGCTGATCCTGCCCGCCCGCGGAGCCGTCGAGGGCTCGCATGTGAACCGGGTGCTCGCCGCTCTGGGGGTGCGCCGGCTGTTCGAGGTGTACGAGGACGTGGACGCCGCCACCGACGACGAGACGCGGCCCCTGTCCGCGTAACGGGACGCACGGACCGCTCTGACGACGTACGCTCCCCGCATGGACAGCGCAGAATACGAGCGCAAGATCGCCCACCGGTTCGCCGAGTTCGACCAGGACGGCAACGGCTACATCGATCGCGCGGACTTCAGCAAGGCGGCCGCGGTGCTCCTCTCCGAGTTCGGCACGACCGCCCGCTCCGACAAGGGGCAGGCCCTGTACTCGGGCGCGGAGGCGTTCTGGCAGGGCATGGCGGGCATCGCCGACGTCGACGGCGACCAGCGGGTCTCCCGTCAGGAGTTCGTCACGGGCGCCGTCAAGCGCCTGCGTGACAACCCCCGCCGCTTCGCGGAGATCGCCCGGCCCTTCCTGCACGCGGTCGTCGCGATCGCCGACGAGGACGGCTCCGGGGTCACCCGGGGCGGCGCCGAGCGGGTGCTCCGCGCCCTCGGCGTCGAGCCCGACCGCTGCACGGCGGTGGCCGCCGCGCTGGACTCCGACGGGGACGACCGGATCAGCGAGGAGCAGATCCTCGAGGCGTTCGCCGCCTACTACGTGACCGCGGAGCCCGACGCCCCCTGAGCCTCCGGCCCCGGACCGTCCGGCCGCACGGGCCCCGGAGACCGCGGAAGCCACCCCGCGGGACCGGGGCCCCGTCATGCCCGCCCCGGGACCTGCCCGGGTCGGCCACCCCCCGGTCCCGTCCCCGCCGCAGCCCCCGTCGCCGCCCGGTCCCGGTCGCCCCGAGGCCCCCACCCCCGCACGGACCGGTCGTCGCCGGGCCACCGGAACCGGCCGGTCAGGCCAAGGGCACCTGCGACATCGTCCGGGCCACGTTGACGAAGCCCGGCCGCTGGGCGACCAGACGGCCGTCCCGGACGACCTGGAAGGTCACGTTCGGGTTCACGATCCGGGGGAAGCCCGGCACTCCGAGCATGTCCTCGAAACGCCAGCGCAGCGCGGGCGTGAGACCGCCGGTGTCCACGTTGACACCGGTGTCGAGGGCGTGGGACACGGCGCTCGGTGTGACGCCGTCGCGGTCGAGCGCCTCGATCACCTTCTTCAGGACGGTGTACGCGATCCAGGTGGTCTGCACCCCCGCGTCCGCCGGGTCGATCCGGTCGTCGCCGAACGCATGGTCCTTGATCACCTGCCGCATCACGCCCCAGCGGGCGTCCCCGGCGTCGGGGTACCAGCCGGTCATGTACGCCCCCTCGAACGGCCCGCCCGCCCCGCCCGTACGGTCGATCAGCGGCTGGTCGACGGAGCTGAGGACGGAGGAGATCCGCACGCCCCTGTCGTCCTCCGGCAGCCGGCGGAAGGAGTCGAAGAAGTTCGCGGTGCGCTCGCCGAGGACGGCCGTGACACAGCCGCTCCGGCCGCCGGCCTCGGCCCGGGCCCGCTCGGCCTCCGCCAGGTACTCGGTGGCGTCCTCCGCGGCCTTGACGTCGGTGGACGGCCGCCCCTCGCCCTCGGACAGCCCGGTGTTCAGGAGCACCGGGAGGTTGTCGCCGGCGATCGTGTCGGGCCGCACCAGCGACACCTGGCGGCAGCTGTCCGCCAGTTGCCGGCCGTTGCCGGCGAGGAGCGCCGCCTGGCCTCCGTTCACCGGGTAGGAGAGGTAGCTGGTGAACTCCTCCTCGGACACCCCGTAGCCGCCTATGTACGGAACGCCGGCGGCTTCCAGCGGCGCCATGAAGGCCCGGCCGTTCTGGCTGTACGAGCCGACCACGGCGACCGCGCCCTCGGCCACCGCGCGCCGGGCACAGGCCGCCGCGCCCGCCGTCGTGTTGTGCTCGTTGCAGGTCAACACCCGAAGTTCGTGACCGTCGATGCCGCCCTTCTCGTTGACGTACTTGGCGTACGCCTGGGCCATGGCGGGCATCCCGGGCATGTTCGTGGCCCGGGTCTCCTCGGGGGCGAAGGTCATCACGGTGATCGGCTCCCTGACCCCCGTCGAGCCGCCGGGGAGCACCCCGCACCCGACGAGTGACGCGCCGACGGCCGCCGTGCACGCGGCGAGAGCCGTCGCGGTCCTGAGCGGGCGGTGGAGGAAGAAGCGTCGCCTACCGGTCATGTCCCTGCACAATTCCGCCCCATGGGTAACACCGGAGTGGTGATGGTTCAACGCAGGGTGACGGCGAGGTGAATTGCAGGGGGCCGGGATCGTCGGATGACGGAGAACGTACGATCGAGACCGGGCTAGCTTCGGTGCTGACCGTGTCGCGGAGCTCGCAAGGACCGAGCTCACGAGGTGAACGTCAATGAACTCTTCCCGCCGCGGCCGTCGCTCCTCCACCATGGGCGACATGCCGCTCAACGACATGCCCTGGTGGCGCTGGCGTGCCAATGTGCGCTCGGCGCTGCACATGTTCTCCGACCCCGCCTTCCACCAGGAGACCTGGCTGGCAGGCCACGAGGGGTACGGCGACGTCACCGACGCCGTCTACCGGCTGGTCGAGGACACCTGGCTGGACAACTGGTCCGCCGAGAAGTACGTGGGGACGATCTTCCGGGACTCCGGCGAGGCCGCCCTCGTCGACGTGGCCGTGCTGCGGGTGCTGCGGATCATGCACCAGGTCGGCGCGGACGCGCCGGTCTCGGCGTACCTGGAGCACCACGCCTGGCCCGAGGCCGTGCGAGCCGCTCGGGAGGCCCACGTACTGCTGGCGACGAACGACGGGGAGGACCCGGACGCTCCGCCGCGCACCCTGGAAGTGCTGCGGATCATGACGCGTTCGGCCTGACGGTCGCGGAACACGGCGCGGCTCCCGGGCGACGGGAACCGGGGACACCGCGGTCCGCCCGACGGACGCGGGGGTCACGATCACGCGGTCCGCCTGACGGACGCCGCTCCGCCGCGGGCCCGGGGGTGTGACACCCTACGAGGATGACCGACCAGTACGTCCTCACGCTCTCCTGCCCGGACAAGCAGGGCATCGTGCACGCGGTGTCCAGCTACCTCTTCATCACCGGCTGCAACATCGAGGACAGCCAGCAGTTCGGGGACCGGGACACCGGCCTGTTCTTCATGCGGGTGCACTTCTCGGCCGAGGACCCGGTGACCGTGGACAAGCTGCGCGCCGGCTTCGCCGCCGTGGGCGACTCGTTCTCCATGGACTGGCAGATCCACCGCGCCGACGAACGCATGCGGATCGTGCTGCTGGTCAGCAAGTTCGGCCACTGCCTGAACGACCTGCTGTTCCGGTCGAGGATCGGGGCGCTGCCGGTCGACATCGCCGCCGTGGTCTCCAACCACACCGACTTCGCGGAACTCGTCGCCTCCTACAACATTCCGTTCCGGCACATCCCGGTCACCAAGGACACCAAGCCGCAGGCCGAGGCGGAACTGCTGGAGCTGGTGCGCGAGGAGAACGTCGAACTGGTCGTGCTCGCACGCTACATGCAGGTCCTCTCCGACGACCTCTGCAAGCAGCTGAGCGGCAGGATCATCAACATCCACCACTCCTTCCTGCCGAGCTTCAAGGGCGCGAAGCCATACCACCAGGCGCACGCCCGCGGTGTGAAGCTGATCGGCGCGACGGCTCACTACGTGACGGCCGACCTCGACGAGGGCCCGATCATCGAGCAGGAGGTGGAGCGCGTCGGCCACGAGGTGACGCCGGAGCAACTGGTCGCCGTCGGCCGCGACGTGGAGTGCCAGGCGCTGGCCCGCGCGGTGAAGTGGCACGCGGAGCACCGGATCCTCCTGAACGGCCACCGCACGGTGGTGTTCGCCTGAGGGCTTGCAGGGAGCCGAGGTGTTGCCTGCCTGCAAGCCCTGAGGTGCCGCATCGGGCAGGGCCGGCCGTCGCGACGGGTCGACCCCGCCCCACCGCCGCCACGGCTCAGAGCTGTTCCGCGCGGCGCTCCGTCAGGTCGTACTTCGCCGCGATCCGGTTCCAGAGGGTCGCGGCCTCGCGCTTCGCCTTCGTCGCCACACCGCTCTGGACATTGCCCTGGGCGGTCTGGCCCGTGTTGCGAGCCTTGCCGCCCTTGCAACCCTTCTTCTCCTTCACCTGGCCCGCCCACGCGGCGTAGTGGTCGTCCGCCGAGGCCGACGCCTCCCACGCCCTCGTCAGGGACTCGGTGAGCGCCTGGCTGTCCGGAAGCCGGTCCACGGAGACGCCCTGCAGACGGGTCACCAGCCCGCGGCGCTGCTCCGCCGCGCCGCGCAGGTCCGAGGCCGCCTGGTCCAGGTTCTGGCAGGTCTTGATCGACTCGACGGAGCGGATCACCGCGGCCCGGCTGTCGTTGCTGTCCGCGAGGAGCTTGTCGAGCTCCACGGCCTGAGCCTTCGCCGGGTCGTCCGCCGCCCCGCCGGACGGGTCGACCGCGGGCGAAGTCGCCGCGGCGGGAGTCGTGTCGGCGCCCGGTTCCGCGTCGTCACCGCCGCCGAACATCAGCGCGCTCGCGCCGAGCCCGAGCACGGCACAGCCCACCACGACCGCGGCGATCAGCGGCAACCGCGCGGAGTTCCGCGAGGTACTCCCCCGGGAGGGAGCGGGCTCCGCGGTGCGGCGGGCCGCACGGCCGCCCGGGGAGGCGTACGGCGGCTGGGCGCCGTACGCCGGCTCCTGCACGGGCGGCAGGTGCTGCGTCGCCTCCGCCCCGCCGGCCCCGCCGGCCTCGCTGCGGAACAGGTTGTCGAACTCCGCCGGCGGCTGCCGGTCCCCCGGCGTTCCGGGGCGGATGCCGTACGGGGCACCGGGCGGCGGCGCGGGGGCGTCCCGGTGCGACACGGGCGGCAGGTACTGCGTCGCCTCCGCCCCGCCGGCCGGAGCGGCCGGAGCGGAGCCCGCCTGCCGCGCCCCGAGGAGCCGCGTCGACTCCCCCGGGCTCTCCGGCGGCAGGGCCCCGGGCCCCGGTGGGACCGGGGCGATGTACCGGGTGGCGTCCTCGGCGGGTCCCGCCGGGGGAACGGGAGCGATGTACTGCGTCGCGTCACCGGCCCCCGCCGGGACGGGAGCGATGTACTGGGTGGCGTCCTCGGCGGGTCCCGCCGGGACGGGAGCGATGTACTGGGTCGCGTCGGCGTCGGGCGCGGGCGCCTGCGCGCCCTGCTGCCCGTAGCCGTACCCGTACGGCGGCTGCGTCGGCGTCTGCTGGGGCTCCTGAGGCGGCAGTGCCCCGTCGTGCACGGGCCGCGTGTACGGCGCGCCTGGCGGCTCCTCCTGCGGCAGCGGCTGCGCGTCCTGTCCGGGGCCCCAGGGCGCACCCCACGGGGTACCACCGGACGGGGCGACCTGCTGCCCTCCGGGTATGAAGGGCTCGCTGCCGTCCGCGGGCAGCACGACGCCCTCGTGCGCGGGTCGCGAGGCGGGATGCCGCGCCCCGTCACCCTGTCCGCTGTGCGTCACCGGGACTCCTACGTGTCAACCTACGGAATCGTCGGCTCACGCTACCGGGTGACTCAGGGCGTCCGCACACGCGTGTGGTGGCCGTAACAAGAACACCTGCGGAGACGCTGTTAAGAACTCAAGACCCGTACCGGGACGGGGAACCGCCCACCCGCGACCGGCCCCCGGCTCGCGTCCGGGCGGTCCCGCCGGACACGGGACCGCCCGGGCCCGCTCACGCCGCCTGCAACTGCAGTCTCGCGCCGAACTCGCGTACGGACGGCTCCGCCGCGTACGGCTCCAGCCGCTGGTTCAGGTCCTCCAGGTACTCCGTGCCACGGCTGGTGCGGAGGGTGCCGAGGAGCTCCATCGCCCGTGTGCCCGTGCTGCAGGCCTCCTCGACCTCGCGCTGTTGGAGCCGGGCCGTGGCCAGCAGGACCAGGCCGATCCCCCGGCGCCGTGCGCGCGACTCGGGATGCCCGTCCAGGGACTCGGCGGCCCGGCGGACCGCCTGGTCGGCCTGGCCGAGGTCGCGGTGGCAGTGGGCCAGCTCGTCGGCGAGGTACGCATGGTCGAAGTGGGCGATCCAGTCGGGGTCGTCGCCCGACTCGGTGTTCGCCCTGTCCAGTGCGGCGATGGCCCTGCCGGCCGCCTCCTGGCAGGTACGCGCGTCCCCGAGCAGCGCGTGCCCCCGGGCCTCCGCCGCGTGGAACATCGCTTCCGCGCGCGGTGTTACCTGGCCCCGGGCGCCCTCCTGCGCGGCTCGCGCGAGCTGGGCGATCTCCCTCGGGTTCCCCAGCTCCGCGGCGAGATGGCTCATCGACGCGGCCAGGACGTAGCCGCCGTAGGCACGGTCGCCCGCGGCCTGGGCCAGCCGCAGGGCCTGGATGTAGTAGCGCTGGGCGAGGCCCGGCTGGCCCGTGTCGACGGCCATGTAGCCCGCCAGCTCCGTGAGCCGCGCCACCGCGGCGAAGAGCTGCCGCCCCACCGGCTCCCGGTACGAGCCGGAGAGCAAGCCGGACACCACGCTGTTGAGGTAGTGGACGACGACCGGCCGGACGTGCCCGGCGCCGAACCGGTGGTCGAGACCGGTGAGCGCCTGCGTCATCGCCCGCACGGCCTCGACGTCCGGGAGACCCACCCGCGCCCCGGCCTGCCGGGCCACCTGGGTGTCGGCCCCGGTGATCAGCCAGTCCCGACTGGGCTCGACGAGCGCCGAGGCGGCCACCGTCGAACCGGTCAGGAAGTCGCGCCGGCCCACGTCGCTGCGCCACAGCTCGCAGACCTGCTCGATCGCCCCGACCACGGTGGGGGCGAACTGCAGCCCCACACCGGACGCCAGGTTCTTGCCGTTGGCCATCCCGATCTCGTCGATCGTGACCGTGCGGCCCAGCTTGCGGCCCAGTGCCTCCGCGATGATGCCGGGCGCCCTGCCGCGCGGCTGCTGCCCGCGCAGCCAGCGCGCCACCGACGTCTTGTCGTAGCGCAGATCGAGGCCGCGTTCCGCCCCGACCATGTTGACCCTGCGGGCCAGACCGGCGTTGGAGCATCCGGCTTCCTGGATCAGCGCCTGCAGCCGTTCGTTCGGCTGACGGGCGACGAGTGGCCTCGCTGCCATCACTAACCCCCTGTGCCGGACCGCGCCGGTCGTGATCTCCGTGGTGATTGCCATCGATCACTTCCCGGCGTTATCCGGAGAATGCCAATGAGCTCGGACGATTACGGGTGAATGCCGCTCACCCGCAACTGGCTACCCGCCCGCCGGGTCCGGCCCGCATGCGCGCCCCCGTCCGTGCACCCGTGCGCCCCACGTGGGGGATCGGTGCGCCACCGCCCGGAGCCGCGCGCCCGTAACCCGGCCTGGTGGGGGGAGTTGTGTTTATCGTGGAAGACACCATCGACGGGCCGATCGGCCTCACCGAGGCGGCGCAGATCCCCGTACAGCGCGGCGCACAACTGCTGGACAGCGCGGTCCGTTACGTGGAGGAGCGCCACTGGGACGTGTTCCCCGGCACCTGGCTGGAGGCCGTGGAGGGCGCCGAGCGGTGCTCGTGCGGCGCGCCCGTGTGCGATGCGCCGGGGGCGCACGCCGCCCGGCCGGACTGGTCCGGCCAGGCGAGCGGCAGCGCCGTCGCCGCGCGCCGGCTGTGGGGGAGGCAGCCGCGGGCGTCGATCCTGATGCCCACGGGGAGGACGTTCGACGCCCTGGACGTCCCGGAGTCGGCCGGTTTCCTCGCCCTGGCCCGGATGGAGCGAATGGACATGGCTCTCGGGCCGGTGATCTGCGGCCCGAACCGGCGCATGCTGTTCCTCGTCCTGCCGGGCGCGGCCGTGAGGCTCCCGGACCTGGTGCGCAGGCTCGGCTGGATGCCCAGCTCGCTCGACCTGGTGGCGCGCGGCGACGGGCAGTACGTGGCGGCGCCGCCGACCCGCGTCGGCGGCCAGGGAGCCGTGCAGTGGGTGCGCAAGCCGACGCCCGCGAACCGCTGGCTGCCGGACGCCGAGGAGCTGATCAGCCCGCTGGCCTACGCCTGCGGACGAGAGGCCGCCGACGGGCGGGGCCGCCGATCGTAGGGTTGTTCCCGTACCACGGGGACAACGGAAGGCGGCAACATGCCCGACCAGGCATCGGACCGGACGGTGGACACGGCGGGCGGCGCGCCCGGGGAGGCACCTCCCGCCGTCCGGGTGGAGGGGCTCTGGAAGCGGTTCGGCGAACAGATCGCGGTCGCAGGCGTCGATCTGGTGCTGCCCGCGGGCAAGTTCATCGGCCTGGTCGGCCCCAACGGCGCCGGCAAGACCACGACCCTGTCGATGGTCACCGGGCTCCTCCGCCCCGACCAGGGACGCATCGAGGTGGCCGGCCACGACGTCTGGAGGGACCCGGTCGAGGTCAAGTCCCGGATCGGTGTCCTGCCCGAGGGCCTGCGGTTGTTCGAGCGGCTGTCCGGCGGTGAACTCCTCTCCTACACCGGCCGGTTGCGCGGACTCCCCGGCGAGGAGGTGGACAAGCGGGCCGCCCAGCTGCTGGACGTGCTGGATCTCGCCGGCGCCCGGCACAAGCTGGTCGTCGACTACTCGACCGGTATGCGCAAGAAGATCGGCCTGGCGGCGGCACTGCTGCACAATCCGCAGGTGCTGTTCCTGGACGAGCCGTTCGAGGGCGTCGACCCGGTGTCCGCACAGACCATCCGCGGGGTTCTGGAGCGGTACACCGCGTCGGGGGCGACCGTCGTGTTCTCCAGCCACGTCATGGAGCTGGTGGAATCGCTGTGCGACTGGGTCGCGGTGATGGCCGCCGGCCGGATCAGGGCGCACGGCCCTCTCGCCGAGGTCCGCGGTTCGGCGCGGTCCCTGCAGGACGCCTTCCTCGAGTTGGTCGGTGCGAACGGGCGGGACACCGGCGAGGCGCTGGACTGGCTCGGCGGAGGTGCCCGGTGACGGCCACGACTCCCGGCCCGGCCCCCTCGCTCACGTCCGTGTTCGTACGGCTCAAACTGTCGCTGCTGGCCAACGGACTGCGGCAGTCGTCCGGCCGCACGGCCGCGTTCGTCACCTCGGCCGTCCTGGCGCTGCTGGTCGCCGCGGGCCAGTTCATCGGCTTCGTCCTGCTGCGCGGCACCGCGCACGCGACCTCCCTGGTGGTGCTGCTGGTGGCGGTGCTGGCACTGGGCTGGGCGTTCCTCCCGCTGTTCTTCCCGAGCGGTGACGAGACGCTGGACCCGACCCGGCTGGTGATGCTGCCGCTGCGACCGGGTCCGATGGTGTCGGCTCTGCTGGTGGCGTCGCTGGTCGGCATCGGGCCGCTGTTCACGCTCTGTCTGGTGGTCGGCGCCGCGCTGGCCCTGGCGCACGGGGCCGCCGGGGTGGTGGCCGCGGTGGTCGCCGTGCCGCTGGCGGTGCTGGTGTGCGTGGCCCTGGCGCGGGCGGTCGCCGCCGCCAACATCCGCCTGCTGACCAGCCGCAAGGGTCGCGACCTGGCCGTGCTGAGCGGTCTGGTGATCGCGGTCGGGATCCAGTTCGTGAACTTCGGTGTGCAGCGCCTCGGCCAGGCCGGTGGGCTCTCCGCGCTGGACCCGGCGGCGGCCGTGGTCCGCTGGCTACCGCCCGCGGCGGCGCTCGGCGCCGTCGACTCCGCGAGCACCGGGGCGTACGGGACGGCCGCCGCCCAAATCGCGCTGTCCGGCGCCGCCCTGGCCGCCCTGCTCTACGGATGGCAGCGCAGTCTGACGCGTCTGATGACCGCCCCGGACGGCTCGACCCTCGGGGCGGCCTCGGAGCCGACCCGGCGGAACACGTCCACGGGCCCGCACCGGCTGCTGCCGGGCGGGCGCACGGGCACGGTCATGCAGCGCAGCCTCCGCTACGTCTGGCGTGACCCGAAGACGAAGACCGCGTGGGTGACGGCACTGGTGATCGGGCTGATCGTGCCGCTGTTCAACGCCCTTCAGGGGACGGGTTCGATCTACCTCGCCTGTTTCGCTTCGGGAATGCTCGGCATCCAGATGTACAACCAGTTCGGCCAGGACACGTCGGCGTTCTGGATGGTCGCGCAGACGATCGCCTCACCCCGGGACGCGTTCCTCGAACTACGTGGCCGCGCGATGGCGTTGCTGCTGATCACCCTGCCGTACACGATGCTGGTGACGGTCGCCACGGCCGCCGTGCTGGGCGACTGGCGGGCGCTGCCGGAGGCGCTGGGGATCGCGCTGGGGCTGCTCGGCGCGATGATGGCGACCGGCGCGGTGGCCTCGGCGCGTTTCCCGTACTCGATCCCGCAGGACAGCGCCTACAAGAGCGTGGCGCCGGGGCAGGGCGGGCTCGCGTGGATCTCCATCTTCGGCGGGATGATCGCCTCGGCTCTGCTGTGCTCCCCGCTGATCGCGCTGACGATCTGGCTGAACGCCGCGAACGCCGCGTCGGCGCTGTGGGTCCTGCTGCCGCTGGGTGCGGTCTACGGCGCGGCGGTGGCCTGGGGCGGGCTGCGGGTGGCGGCCCCTCAGACGGCCGCCCGGCTGCCGGAGATCCTGACGGCGGTCAGCAAGGGGTGACCACGGCCTGATCCGTACCGTACGCCGGGCGCCGAGGGCCATGACGTACGGTACGGATCATGTCCATGCCTCCTCCGCCCCAGGGACAACCGCAGTACCCGGGGTATCCGCCACCGGCGCAGGGCGCGGCGCAGCCGCAGCCGGGCCCTTACGGCTCCCCGCATCCGGGTCCGTACGGCTCCGGACAGCCGGGTCCCCACGGTCCGGGACAGCCGGGCCCCTACGGTCCTCCGCCACAGCAGGGAGGTCCGTACGGCCCGCCGCAGAACGGCCCGTACGGACCGCCGCCGCCCTACCCGCAGCAGGGTGGTTGGGCTCCCCCGCCCGTGCAGCCGAAGAAGTTCTGGTCCGGCCCGAAGGCCGCGATCATCGGGGTGTCGGTCGCCGTGGCCGTCGCGGTGCTCGCATGGGCGGGGAACCGGGGCGGCGGCTCCGGCTCCTTCCCGGAGGCCACGCACAAGGTCACCCTCCCCGGGACGCTGCTGGGCGGCGAGTACACGCTGTCCCAGGACCTCTCGGAGCAGGGCGACTCCGCGCTGGCGGGCGCGAGCGAGGCCAACATCCGTGACCCGAAGGGCGTGGTGGGCCAGTACGCGTCGACCGACGCGAAGAAGGCGGGGGTTCTGGTGCTCTCGGCCCTGTACGGGCAGATCAAGGATCCGGACGACGCCCGGGAGAGCATGCTGAAGGGCGCCGCCCGGTCGGAGGGCGCGACGATCGCCGTGCCGCCGAAGGACATCGAGGTGCCCGGCTCCGACGTCACCGTCACCTGCCAGGTACTGACCGCCGCGTCCACCGGCGGGAAGAGCTCCTTCCCCATGTGCGCCTGGGCGGACGGGAACACCAACGGCTCCGTCGCCGAGGTGACCCCCGAGACGGCGACGGCCGGCCCCGAGTCGCTGGACCTGCGGGCGGCGGCAGCGAACACTCTGAAGGTACGGGAAGAGGTCAGGAAGCCCATCGACTGAGCCTCCGATTGTGGAGGTGGCGTGCAGAACGCATGACCTCACGACGACGGGCCGGCAACGGAGTTCACACCACTCCGGCGCCGGCCCTTCGCTGTATACGAAGGCGTACTACGGAACACGCCGAGCACCCGGACAAGGCTCCGCGACAGGCGCAGGATTCCGGCCGAAGCGCACGAAGCAGCGGTATTCAAAGGCGAAACCATTTTTGTATCACCGCAGGCCAGGCTTTCGTTCCGCCTTGGACCACTCCTGGTTGTCCATATGGCGGACAACGCGGCGCACACCTCGCACACCCCTCCCGAGCTGCCCGAACGGCCATTCGGTAGGCACACCTTGAACGTATGCGGCCGGAAACAGGTGATGGATGTGCGATCACTGTACGCATCAGCAAGACTCCCGACCGCAACCGCACACACCGTCAAAGGGGTTCACTCATGCGTTACATCGTCCACACACTCGGCGCGACGGCCTCCGCTGCGGCGCTCGTGCTCGGCGGCCTGGCCGCGGGCACCGCGCACGCCGATGCCGCCGGTCACACGGGGCTCTACGCGCCGTCCGCCCTGGTGCTGGCGGTCGGCAGGGGCGAAGCCGCCGCGACGGCGACCGTCGAGCGCGCGGTCACGCTGAACTGCGCCCCGGCGCCGAGCGGCACCCACCCGTCCGCCCGCGCGGCCTGCGGTGAACTGAAGGCGGTGAACGGCGAGTTCGCCATGCTGACCGGCACGTCCGAGCGCCCCTGCACCCGGCAGTGGGACCCGGTCACGATCACCGCGACCGGGGTCTGGGAGGGCAAGCGCGTCGACTGGTCCGCCACCTACGGCAACGCGTGCGAGATGCGCGAGAGCATGAACGGCTCCGCCGTCTTCGCCTTCTGAGGCCCCCTCTGCCGCGGCGGACCGGGGCGATACGACGGCGGTCCCGGTCCGCCGCACCGCCGGCGCGGCACGCCGGCACCCCCATGGACTGGATGGCCCCCCTCCCCGGCCATCCGGTCCCGGGCGGGGCCGAGGGACCCCACCGTCAGTCCGTCAGGGCGCCTTCGAGGAAGGGCTCGACGACCGCGCGCCAGGCTTCCGGCTGGTCGTAGTGGACGAGGTGGCCGGCATCCGCCACCTCCGCGTACTGCCCGCGAGGCAGTACCCGGACCATCTCCTGTGCCTCCGCACGCCCCAGTTCCCCGTCGAGCCCGCGGACCACGAGCGTCGGACACGTGACCTGGGCGAGCGAGTCCCAGTGCGCGTCGTGCACCCAGGTCGCCCGGGACCGCAGCATCTGGCGGCGGGAGAAGACGGGCCGCCAGCCGTCCGCCCGTTCGGCCATCACCTCGACGAAGAACTCGCCCCGGGACGGACTGGGGCGCTCCACCCAGGGGTCGTCCTCGCCGAACCACTTCCGCACGTCCGCCAGCGTCGCGAACGGCACGGGCCACGAGCGGAACCAGTCCTCCCACTCCCGCTGCGAGGCAGCCCCGAGCGCGGAGGCGCGCATGTCGCAGATCACCAGGGCCCGCACGAGGTCGGGACGCTCGGCGGCGAGCTGCCAGGCGGTCAGGGCACCCATGGAGTGACCGACGAGGATCGCCGGCGCCAGACCCAGCCGCTCCACCGCGGCCGCCGCGTCCGCGACGTACGCCTCGCGGGTGAACGCTCCGTCGGCGGGCCGCTCGCTTCGGCCGTGCCCGCGCTGGTCGAGGGCGACCGCCCGGTGCCGCTCGGACATCCAGCGGGCGGTCCGGGCCCAGTGCGAGGCCCGGCCCATCAGCCCGTGCAGGAGTAAGACGCCCGGGACACGGTCCGTCTCACCGCGCCCCTTGGGCGGGTCGGCGAACTCCCAGGCCGCGAGCCGTACACCGGCCGTACCGGCCACGTCGATGCGCCGCACCATCGTCCTGGCACCCCCTTCTGGCCCCGTGGTTCCCCGGCCTCTCCGAAGCGATCGAGCTCGGCCAGACTATCGAACTTCCATTCGAAAACCGGCTTCCGGCGAGCAACACCCCTCGTTCGAGTGACCACCCCCAAGGATTGAGGGGCCTCGCCGAGGGGAGATCTTCAGCGGGAGGCGGGCCGCTCGGGGAAAAACGGTCCGAGGGGATTGACCCTGGGAGCTCGGGGCTCCGGGTCAGCGAAGGGGAGGACAGGCCCCGGCGCCGCAGGGCGCCGGGGCCCTCCGCGTTGGACAGCGGCATGATCCGCTCCCTCCCCTGCGGCTGGGCCGACCCCCCGGCCCCACCCGGCCCGGCCCGGTCATCTCAGCCACAGAGTGGCACGCAAACGGCCATGGCGCTGCCGTTCCGGCCGGAAAGCGCGTTCCGAGAGGGGTCTCACGGCGGGCGGGGGAGTCGCGCGGCGGGCACGCGTCGCACACCGAGCGGCGCAGCGCGCCCGTGCCGCCGACGCACGGTACGGACGCGCCCCAGGAGGTTCCCCGTCACCCGCGGGGCACGCGAGGGCTCGCGGGACGGAAACCGGACGAACCCGGGCCCGGGACCCGATGGGCCGGGCAACCCGGGCCGGCGGGACCGGGCGGGACCGGGCGGGACCGGCGGCCAGGCCCGGTGGCCCGGTGGGACCGGCGGCCAGGCCCGGTGGGCCGGTGGGACCGGCGGCCAGGCCCGGTGGGCCGGGGTCGCTCTCAGTGGCCTTCGGCGGACGGCCGCCGTCGCCGGGGGCGCACGGACCGGATGCTCAGCGCTTCGCCACGAAGACGTGCGAGGCGACGTCCGTCTCCAGCTCCGCGGCCTCACCCCCGCTGCCCACCAGCACCCCGCCCGCGGACTCGGTCACGCTCACCACCGAGCCGGGCTGCACACCGGCGCGGCGCAGCGTGTACATCAGCTGGGCGTCCGTCTGGATCGGCTCCCCGATCCGGCGGACCACCACCGTCTTGGCCTCCGTGCCGGCGTCGAGATCGGCCAGGCTGACCATGCCGTCGTCCAGGAACGCCTCGGCCTCCGCCTTCTCGCCCAGCTCCTCCAGGCCCGGGATCGGGTTGCCGTACGGCGACTCGGTCGGGTGCCGCAGGAGCTCGAGGACGCGCCGCTCCACGGCCTCGCTCATCACGTGCTCCCAGCGGCACGCCTCGGCGTGGACCTGCTCCCACTCCAGGCCGATCACATCGACCAGGAGGCACTCGGCGAGCCGGTGCTTGCGCATCACACGGGTGGCGAGCCGGCGGCCCTCCTCGGTCAGCTCCAGGTGACGGTCGCCCGCGACCGTCACGAGCCCGTCGCGCTCCATCCGCGCGACGGTCTGGCTGACCGTCGGCCCGCTCTGGTCGAGACGCTCCGCGATGCGGGCGCGCATCGGGACCACGCCTTCCTCTTCCAGCTCGAGGATGGTGCGGAGATACATCTCCGTGGTGTCGATCAGTCCGGACATACGTGCCCCTCGAAGAAGTCGTGCCGTGGCCCTGCCTCAATTCTGACGCATGCCGACGACAACCGGGCCATGCCTGCCTGGAACCCGTATTGACAGAGCAATGGTCCAGACCGCAACGTGATCCGCGACACGACGAGAAGGGGCGACCGCGATGGGCGAGAACGAGCTGGCGGGTCGGTTCCTCGACGCCGCGATCGGCCTGCTGGAGCGCGTGCGCGACGAGGAGGGGGCGAACATCGCGGCGGCCGGTGCGGCGATCGCCGACACCGTCGCCGCGGGTGGGAGACTGTTCGCCTTCGGCGCGGGCCACTCCTCGCTCGCCGCGCAGGACGTCGTCTACCGCGCGGGCGGTCTGGCGCTGATGAACCTGCTCGCCGTCCCCGGCACCGTCGGTGTCGACGTGATGCCCGCGACCCTCGGCTCCGCACTGGAGCGCGTCGACGGCCTCGCCGGTGCCGTACTCGACTCCAGCCCCGCAAGCGCCGGCGACGTGCTGGTCGTCGTCTCCCTCTCCGGCCGCAACTCCCTGCCCGTCGAGATGGCCCTGAACGCGCGGGCGCTCGGACTGAAGGTGATCGGGGTGACGTCCGTGGCGTACGCCGCGGAGACGAAGTCCCGGCACACCTCGGGCACGTTCCTCAAGGACCACTGCGACATCGTCCTCGACTCCAAGATCGCGGTCGGCGACGCCGAGCTCACCGCGCCGGGCGTCGCGGCCCCGTTCGCGCCCGCCTCCACGGTCGTCACCAGCGCCCTGATGCAGGCGACCCTCGCCGCCGCGGCCGGCGCACTGGCCGAACGCGGCATCGAGCCGCCCCTGCTGCGGTCGGGGAACGTGGACGGCGGGCACGAGTGGAACGGCCGGGTCATGGCCGAGTACGCGGACCGGATCTTCTACCGCCGCTGAGCGGCCCGCCCCAGGCGGGCCCGTGCCGGCGGAACCCCGGCACGGGCCCGGTCTCGGCGAGCGGAACTGTCAGCCGCGCGCCCGGGCCAGGTCCAGTGCGGCTGCCACGTGCGTCGCGACGCTCTCCGCGTACTCCGCGTCGGGGCGCTCGAAGCGGGGGCGGTTGGCGGACCGCAGGAAGGTGACGACACCGAGCGTGCGGCCGCGGCTGCGGAGCACCGTGGACAGGGCGTGCACCGCGTCGCGCGGCCACTGGCGTTCCGCGGCCCAGCTCTCGGTGCGGTCCGGCCCCCCTCCCGTACTGGTGCGGACGGAGCCGGCGCGGTCCATCGCCTGGAGTGCGGGGTGGCCCTGCGGATACCGGAGCGGGATGCCCGCCCCCGCCACCCGGGCCACCGGCCCCGGGGCACCCGACGGTGTCGCCGCGGCCCGTACCAGCCGTTCGCCGTCCTCCGACAGCACGTCGACGAGGGCGTGGTCGGCGAATCCGGCGAGAGCGAAGTCGAGCCGTGTCGTCGCCGCCTCCATCGGGTCCTCGCACTCGGCCGCCGCCCTGGCGGCTCGGTGCAGTTGGCTGAACCGGAACCGCAGCCGGTCCGCCTCCTGCTCCGCGAGCTTGGCCTGGGTGACGTCCTGGAACAGCCAGCCGACGCCCAGCGGCACCGGTTCCTCGGCAAGCGGCGACGCCAGCCTGAGGAATCCGCTGCGCCAGCATCTGCGCTGCTCGCCCTCGTCGGTGCGCACCGTCAGCCACAGCTCGACGAGCGCGCCGGGCGCACCGTCGGCGAGCACGTGGTGCAGTGCGCCCTCCAGCTCCTCGACGCCCTGCACGACCAGCTCTCCGAGCGGGCGGCCGAGCATCGTGGTGCGCCCGGCGGAGCCCAGCATCCGGGCCGCCTGCCGGTTCACGACGGCGGGCCGCAGGTCCACGTCCACCAGCACGACACCCCATGACGCGTCCTCGAACAGCGCCTCGCTCAAGGCGATCGACCGCTCCAGATCGATCTGGGCGTGCACCTCGCTGAACGCGCAGTACACCCCGGCGGGCCCGCCGTCGGCGCCGCGCACCCCGGCGGACTGCGTCCGGACGAGCACCCGCCCGCCGTCCTTGCGCAGCAGCGCGAACTCGTGCACCTGGCGGCCCGGTGCGGTCATCGCGGCCATCAGCCGGCCCTGCACGTCGTCCGCGTCCGCGGTCCGCACGGCCCATCCGGCGAAACCGCGCCGTCCCACGGCCTCCTCCGCCGACCAGCCGAGGATCCGCTCGGCCTCCCGGTTCCAGTGGGTGATCACACCGTCCGCGTCGAACGCGCACAGCGCGGCGTCCATCCCGTCCAGCAGCGCCGCGAGCAGATCGGAACCGGGGCCGTCCCGCTCCGGCTCGTCCGGACCCAGCGCGCTGGCGGCCTCGCTCTTGGAAGCACTCATCCCGGCACCCCCTGCAGGACGTGTCCTCGGCCCGTGCCGCCCTCCGCAAAGCGGCACCCCCGATCATTCAACTGGAACGTGACTCAGGACACATCGATTTCCCGGAAATCGTCGCCCGGGCAAAAAGGGGTTGAGTCGCCCTCGCGAGGTTCCTAGTGTGGGACGCCTCGAGAAGGGAGGTGATTCGGAACATGATGGCATTCCGGACGCGAGAGGTGGCTGCGGGCTAGCGGCCCGTCGTCGCACCTTCGTGCACCTCGGCAGGGCCACTGCCGAAATCCAAGCAGTCACCGACCCGCGGGCTCGCCGGTACGTCCGGCCGGCTTCCTCCTCGGAGGGACCCGAGCCCGCGGGTTTCTGCGTTCCCGGCCCCAGCCGCGGCGCGCACCTCACTCCGCCCGGCCCGCCCGCGGTTCACGGGGCCAGCCGCTCCACGCGCCAGTCGCCGGGCCCCTCCGGGGTACGGACGTAGCGGAGGCGGTCGTGGAGCCGGTTCTCGTGGCCCTGCCAGAACTCGACGGTCCCGGGCGTCACCCGGTAACCGCCCCAATCCGGCGGCACCGGCACCTGCTCACCCGCCGGGTACCGGTCGGCGAGTTCCTCGTACCGCCGCAGCAGCTCCCCACGGGACGCGAGCACCGAGGACTGGGGGCTGGCCCAGGCACCGAGTTGGGAGCCGTGGGGCCGGGTGCGGAAGTACGCGGCCGTCTCGTCGCGGCCCACCCTGGCGGCGGTGCCGGTGACGATGATCTGGCGGGTCAGCGGGTGCCACGGGAACAGCAGCGAGACGTGCGGGTTGGCCTCGAGCTCACGGCCCTTGCGCGAGAGGTAGTTCGTGTAGAAGACGAAGCCGCGGTCGTCGAAGTGCTTCAGCAGCACGGTCCGGGAGGACGGACGGCCGTCGGGCGTGGCCGTGCAGACGATCATGGCGTTCGGCTCGTGGAGCCGGCCGGCCGCGGCGTCCTTGAACCAGTGGACGAACTGTTCCATCGGATCGGCGGGCAGGTCCGCCTCGTCGAGCGGCGTCGAGCGGTAGTGCTCGCGCATGGCGGCTGGGTCGAGGGCGTCGGTCACGGGGTCATCCTGCCGCACGGGCCACGGGTGGCCCCCCGCCCTCCGGGGGCCGGCGCCGTGGCGGTCGGGGCGGGGCGCCACGGCGCCCTTCACCGTCGGGAGCGCAGCCGAGTCTTCCCGGCACGGAGTGCCGCCAATCCTCCCGGACCGCATCGGCGCCGTGTGCCGGATGTCACGCTTCCCCGCGTCGGAGGAACCGGCCAAAATCGTGCGCTGGGCCGCTGTGGCCTCCCTACGACGCGGAGCGGGTGACCACGCGCCGCGCGGGGCATCACCGTGGTGGTGACCCACCCCGGCCGAAGCTTGTCTCGCACATATCCTGAGGAGCCGCCTGATGTCCGATTTCGTACCCGGACTCGAGGGAGTCGTCGCGTTCGAGACGGAGATCGCCGAACCCGACAAGGAGGGCGGCGCGCTCCGCTACCGCGGTGTCGACATCGAGGACCTCGTCGGCCACGTCTCCTTCGGGAACGTGTGGGGGCTGCTGGTGGACGGGGCGTTCAACCCCGGCCTGCCACCCGCCGAGCCGTTCCCGATCCCGGTCCACTCCGGTGACATCCGCGTCGACGTGCAGTCGGCGCTCGCGATGCTCGCCCCCGTGTGGGGGCTGAAGCCGCTCCTCGACATCGACGAGGCGCGGGCTCGCGACGACCTCGCCCGCGCCGCCGTGATGGCGCTCTCGTACGTGGCACAGAGTGCCCGCGGCCAGGGGCTGCCGATGGTGCCGCAGCGGGAGATCGACAAGGCCGAGTCGGTCGTCGAGCGGTTCATGATCCGCTGGCGGGGCGAGCCGGACCCCAAGCACGTCAAGGCCGTCGACGCCTACTGGACGTCGGCCGCCGAGCACGGCATGAACGCCTCCACCTTCACCGCCCGGGTCATCGCCTCGACGGGCGCCGACGTCGCTGCCGCGCTCTCCGGCGCCGTCGGCGCCATGTCGGGTCCGCTGCACGGCGGCGCCCCGTCCCGGGTGCTGGGCATGATCGAGGAGATCGAACGCACCGGGGACGCGGTCGCCTACGTCAGGAAGGCCCTGGACAAGGGCGAGCGCCTGATGGGCTTCGGCCACCGGGTGTACCGGGCCGAGGACCCGCGCGCCCGCGTCCTGCGGCGGACGGCGAAGGAGCTGGGCGCGCCCCGCTACGAGATCGCGGAGGCGCTGGAGAGGGCCGCACTGGAGGAGCTGCACAACCGCCGCCCGGACCGGGTCCTGGCGACGAACGTGGAGTTCTGGGCGGCGATCATGCTGGACTTCGCCGAGGTCCCCGCGCACATGTTCACGTCGATGTTCAGCTGCGCCCGTACGGCGGGCTGGTCGGCGCACATCCTGGAGCAGAAGCGCACCGGCCGTCTGGTGCGGCCGTCCGCCCGCTACGTCGGCCCCGGCCCGCGGGACCCGCGCTCGATCGAGGGCTACGCAGACATCGCCGCCATCGCCGACACCGCAGACACCGCAGACACCGCAGACACCGCAGACACCGCCGCGCGGTAGCGCGCGCGACCGTGTGACGGACCCTGCCCGGTGCTGCGACGGTCCGGACCGGTGGGGCCGGGCCGTCGGGCGGTCAGGCCGCCCGCTCCACGAGATCCGCGTGGTGGCGGGCGGCGACCAGCGGATGCGCCCGCAGCTTGCCCTTGAGCTCGTTGCGTCCGTACTCGGCGAACAGCGGGTTGGCCGGGTCGGTGGTGACGCCGGGCGCGTCCGCCGCGTACGGGAAGGGCAGCGGGGCGACCCGGGCGTCGAGCCGCGGGTTGAAGAAGAACGGCACGGAGAACCGCTCGGTGGCACCGGGCGGGCTGACCACCCGGTGGTTGGTGGCGACGAGGTAGCCGTTGGTGGCGACCTCGAGGAGCTCGCCGAGGTTGACGACGAACGCGCCGGGCAGCGGCGGTACGTCGTGGAAGAGACCGTCCTCCCGCTGCACCTGGAGACCGCCGATCCGGTCCTGGTGGAGCAGGGTGAGGAAGCCGTAGTCCTTGTGGGCGCCGACGCCCTGGTCGGCGCCGTCGCCGGCGCTGCCGGGGTAGCGGACCAGCTTCAGGTGCAGATGTGCCCGGTCGCCGAAGACGTCGTCGTAGAAGTCCGGCGGGGCGCCGATGGCCGCGAGCAGCTCGTGGAGCAGCCGGTGCGCGACCGCGCTGAGCCGCTCGATCCAGCCGAGTGCGGCGGTGCGCAGCTCGGGCAGCGCGGCGGGCCACTGGTTGGGACCCTCCAGCCACCAGTACGCGGGCTCGCCCGGCGCGGGTATGTGCGCGGGCCGCTCGGCGCCGATGTCGAGCTGGTCGCGCCAGTCGCGGCTGCCGCCGGTGCGCTCGTCGCCGATGCGCGTGTAGCCGCGGAAGTGGGGCGAGTTGACGTTGTCTATGGCGTGCCGCTCGGCCTCGGGCAGGGTGAAGAACGCGCGCGTCGCACGCATGAGCGCGTCGGTCTCGGCCTCGGTGACGCCGTGGCCCACCAGCTGGAAGAAGCCGACGTCGTGAGCGGCGGCGTGCAGGCGGGCGTGCAGGTCGGCGCGGGCCGCCGGGCCGCGGTCGGCCGCGGAGAGGTCGACGACCGGGAGCTGCGAGAGGTCGCGCGAGGCGTGCCGCGGGAGGTGCTGCGAAGAAGACATGGGTGCGTCCGCTGTTCTGTGTCCCGGCCGCCGGTCCCGGTGGTGACCGGGTGCGTGTGCCGCCGACGTCCGCCGGGGTGGGGGCGGGGCCGGTGGGCCGGATGGGGTGGAGTCAGGGCGTGGGGCGGAGGTGAGCCCGACAGCCCATGCTCGTGACGCGGAGGAAGTCCACGTGGCGACGGCGAACGAGCGGAAGCATGGGAAAAGGGTACGACGCGGGCCCGGCGAGCGGCCGTGACCCGGGTCACAGGGCCCGTGGGCAGGTTCGTCCACCGGTCCGCGACTGGTCCGGGCCACGGGCCGGCACGGACGGACACCCGGCGCTCCCGGGCGACCACCCCCGGTCGGGCACGACGGCTCCGCCCCGACCGGGCCGCGCGCGGTGGGCCGCATCCCGGCGGCGCGGGACCGGACACCGGCCGCGGGAAGGCTTCGCCCCGGCCGGGCCGCCCGGTCAGATGCCCATGAGCCGGATCCGGTCGCCGCAGAGCCTGGCCATGTCGTCGGGATCGGACGTCATCATCACCACGGGGCCCGGCTGGCGCAGCGCCATCTCGGCGACGGTCGCGTCGATGGCGTACTCGCGGCCGTGCAGTCCGGCGTCCTTGAGCAGCCGGGCGGCGGCCTTCGCGGACGCCTCGGTGACGGGCTCCACCCTGACGCGGGAGAGGAGCCAGTGCAGCCGGGGGATGCCGGTTCCGGCGTGGGTGGCTTCGATGACGGTGTTCGCGCAGAGAGCCAGGGTGGCTTCCTGCTCGTAGAAGATCTGGATGCGTCTTTCGACCTTGCGATCCTGCCGGATCCAGGCCGACAGCCCCTCGGAGTCCAGGACGAGGGTGTTGACCACGGGACTCAAGCGGTCCTCGCACCGGCGTCAGGAGCGAGCACTGCGGCGATCTCCGCACGCGCCTCGGCGAGCTCGTCCTCGGTGAAGGCACCGTGTTCGTCCTGATACCGCCTGAGCTCCTCACCGAGCAGCTCATGTCTGATCTTCCGCGCCACCGCCTCGGCCACGTACGCGGACACGTTGTCCGTCAGCTTCTTCAGCGCTTCCACGTCGGCGGTGGGGAGGGTCACCGTGATGCGTGTCGTACCGGCCATGGAACCAGGCTATCCCACATCTGCATACCGTCAGTATGCAGATACGTTTCACCCCAGCTCCTCCTCCAGCAACCGCGCCCACTGCCCCACGACCCGCTTCCGCCGTGCCGCGTCGTCGGTCAGCAGGTTCGCCAGCCCCAGGCCGCGGGCCATGTCGAGCAGGCCCTGGACGGTCTCCCGCACGCCCGGCACCGTCTCGTCCGCGCCGAGCAGCTCCACCGCGATCCGGTGGGTCTCGCGGCCGACCCTCGCCTCCAGTTCGGTGACGCGGCCGCGCAGCTGCTCCTCGTTGGAGGCCGCGACCCACAGATGGAGGGCGGCGCGGAAGAGCGGACCGGTGTAGAGGTCGACCAGGGCGGCCACGACTGCCGCCCGGCTCTGCCCCGGAAGGGACCGCAGCGCCGACGACCGCTCCTCCGCCACATATTCCACGGCCGCCGTGAACAGGTCCTCCCTGGTCGGGAAGTGGTGCTGTGCCGCGCCCCGCGAGACCCCGGCCCGCTCGGCGACCACCGAGACGGTGGAGCCCGCCCAGCCGCGTTCGGCGAGGCAGGCCACCGCGGCCTCCAGCAGCCGCTGCCGGGTGGCCCGGCTGCGGTCCTGCTTGGGCTCCTTGGCGGAGCCGGCGGGGGAGGTCACAACACCCATGCGGGGTCCCGTCGTTCGAGGAAGGCCGTCATCCCCTCGCGCGCCTCCGCGGAGGCGAAGATCGACGCCGAGCGCTGGACGAGATCCTCGGCGTCGCGTTCGAAGGTCTCCCGCACCCTAGCCGTGAGCAGCTGTTTCGTCGCATCGAGGGCCTGCGGCGAAGCCTTGCGGAAGCCGTCGAGTACCGGCGCCAGGGCCTCGTCCACATCCTCGGCGACGGCCGTCAGCAGGCCCATGCGGGCCGCCTCCACGGCGCCGAAGCGCTCTCCGCTCAGGTAGTAGCGGGCCGCCGCCCGGGGCTCCAGGCGCGGCAGCAGCGGCAGGGAGATCACGGCGGGCGCCACCCCGATCCGCACCTCCGTGAACGCGAAGTCGGACCCGGCGGACGCCGCGGCGACGTCACAGGCGCCGACGAGACCGAGCCCGCCGGCCCGCACATGGCCGTCCACCCGCGCCACCACGGGCTTGGGGAGTTCGACGATCCGCCGCAGCAGCGCGACGAACGTGTAAGGGTTCGGGGGCTCCTTCAGATCGGCGCCGGCACTGAAGGTGCCGCCGGTGTGGGTCAGGACGACGGCCCGTACGGCGGGGTCCTTCCCGCACTCGGCCACGGCGTCGCCCAGCTCGCCGACGAGCCGCGCCGAGAGGGCGTTGCGGTTCGCCGGCGAGTCCAGCGTCAGGGTCGCGATGCCGCGTGCTGTGGCCGCCTTGACGGTCTCCGTGCCGGTGGATGTCACGTGGTCTCCTTCTCCGATTCCTCCCGGGCCTCCCGGGTCTCCCGCTCGCGCAGCTCGCGGCGGAGGATCTTCCCCGAGGCGGCCCGGGGGACCCCGTCGATGAACTCGACGCGCCGGATCTTCTTGTACGGGGCCACCCGCTCGGCGACATGGGCGAGGACGGCGTCGGCGGTCAGATCGGGCGCGGCGGCCTGCCGTACGACGTACGCCTTGGGTATCTCGTTCCCGTCGTCGTCGTGGACGCCGATCACGGCGGCGTCCGCGATCCCCTCGTGGGTGAGCAGCAGGGCCTCCAGCTCGGCCGGGGCGACCTGGAATCCCTTGTACTTGATGAGCTCCTTGACCCGGTCGACGACGAACAGCCAGCCGTCCTCGTCCACCCGGCCGATGTCGCCGGTGTGGACCCAGCCGTCACCGTCGATCATGGCGGCGGTTGCGTCGGGGCGGTTCAGATAGCCCTTCATCACCTGCGGCCCGCGGATGGCGATCTCGCCCTCCTCGCCGGGTGCGGCGTCCCGGCCGGGGTCGTCGAGCGCCAGGATCCGCATCTCCGTGCCGGGCAGCAGTTTGCCCACGGCGCCGGGCGGCGGGTTCTCCGCGTCGAGCGGCACGACATGGGTGCCGGGCGACAGCTCAGTCATGCCGTACGCCTGGAGCACCGGCGGCAGACCGAGCCGCTCGGAGCAGGCGCGGGCGAGTCCGGCGTCGAGCGGGGCGGCGGCGCTGACGACGTACTCCAGCGACGACAGGTCGTAGCGGGCGACAGCCGGGTGCTTGGCCAGGGCCAGCACGATCGGCGGAGCGACGTACAGGGCGTTGATCCGGTGCTTCTCGATCGCGGCGAGGAACTGGTCGAGGTCGAACCGCGGCAGGACGACGACGGTGGCGCCGTTGCGCAGCGGGGCGTTCATCAGCGCGGTGAGGCCGTAGATGTGGAAGAACGGCAGCACGGCGAGGACGCGGTCGCCGGGCTTCATGGGGATCACCGGTTCCAGCTGCACCAGATTGGTGGCGATGGACCGGTGGGTGAGCATGACGCCCTTGGGCACGCCGGTGGTGCCGGAGGAGTACGGCAGGGCCGCGACGTCCTCCGCCGGGTCGATGGCGACGCCGGGTTCGGGGGCGGTGGAGCCGAGCATGGCGAGGATCGAGCGGTGGCCGTCGGCCTGGTCGCAGACGAAGATCTCCTCGATCCCGCCGACCAGTTCAGCCGCGCGCCGCGCCGCTTCGAGCAGCGGGGAGACGGTGACGATCCAGCGGGCGGAGGAGTCGCGCAGCTGCTTGGCGAACTCCTCCGCCGTGGAGAGCGGATGGACGGTGGTGACGGACGCCCCGGCGCGCGTGGCGGCGTAGAAGACCGTCGGGTAGGCGATCGTGTTGGGGCTGTGCAGGGCGAGCACGTCGCCCTTGCGGACGCCCGCGTCGGCGAACGCCGCCGAGAGCCTGCGGTGGTACGCGTCGAGCTGGGCGTACGTGAGCTTCGTGCCGGCGGTCCCGTCGATCAGGGCGACGGTGTCGCCGTACTCGGCGGCCCGGCCCAGGACGGCTTCGTGGATCGGGACGGAGAGGGACGGTACGTCCGCGTACTCGCTGTGCATCACCATGGCAGCCCCTTCACGGTCGGATCGTGGTCGCCAGAATCGCCCCTGTCAGTACGACTTGGGGAGACCCAGGGACTGGTGGGACACGAAGTTCAGCACCATTTCGCGGCTCACCGGGGCGATCCGGGCGACCCTGGCGGCGGTGACCAGGGACGCGAGACCGTACTCGCGGGTGAGGCCGTTGCCGCCGAGCGTGTGGACGGACTGGTCGACGGCCCTCACGCAGGCCTCTCCGGCCGCGTACTTGGCCATGTTGGCGGCCTCACCCGCGCCCGCGTCGTCGCCCGCGTCGTACAGCGCCGCCGCCTTCTGCATCATCAGCCGGGCGAGTTCCAGCTCGATGTGCGCCTGGGCGAGCGGGTGCGCGACGGCCTGGTGGGCGCCGATGGGCGCCTTCCAGACCTGCCGCTCCTTCGCGTACTCCACGGCCCGGGCCAGCGCGTAGCGCCCCATGCCGATCGCGAACGCGGCCGTCATGATGCGCTCCGGGTTGAGCCCGGCGAACAGCTGGAGCAGCCCGGCGTCCTCCTCGCCCACCAGAGCGTCCCCGGGAAGTTCCACGTCGTCGAGGACCAGCTCGAACTGCTTCTCCTGCGCGTGCAGTTCCATGTCGATCTGCGAGCGGCCGAAACCGGGCGCGTCCCGCGGGACGACGAACAGGCACGGCTTCAGCCTCCCCGTCCGCGCGTCCTCGGTGCGGCCCACGATCAGCGTCGCGTCGGCGATGTCGACACCGGAGATGAACACCTTGCGGCCGGAGAGGACCCAGCCGTCCTTCGTGCGGCGTGCGGTCGTCGTGATCCGGTGCGAGTTGGAACCGGCGTCCGGCTCGGTGATGCCGAACGCCATCGTGCGGGAGCCGTCGGCGAGGCCCGGGAGCCACGCTCGGCGCTGTTCCTCCGTGCCGAACCGGGCGATGACGGTGCCGCAGATGGCGGGGGAGACCACCATCATCAGCAGGGGGCAGCCGGCGGCGCCGAGCTCCTCCAGCACGATGGACAGCTCGGCCATGCCGCCGCCCCCGCCTCCGTACTCCTCCGGGAGGTTGACCCCGAGATAGCCGAGCTTGGCGGCCTCGGCCCACAGCGCCTCGCGGTCGTGGTCGCGGCCGTGCCGCTTCCCGAGGGCCGCGACCGCGGCCCGCAGGGCCGTGCGCTCTTCGCTCTCGATGATCGTGCTCGTGCTCGTGCTCATGATGCGTGCTCCTCCTGTGCTGCGGCTTGTACGACGGCGAGAAGGGCACCGACCTCGACCTGGCGGCCGGGGGCGGCGTGGAGCGCGGTGAGGGTGCCGGAGGCGGGAGCGGTGATGCGGTGCTCCATCTTCATCGCCTCCAGCCAGACGAGCGGCTGGCCGGCGGTGACCGTGGCGCCGGGGGCGAGTCCCTCGGCGATGCGGACGACCGTGCCGGGCATGGGGGCGAGCAGGGAACCGGGCTCGCGCTGGGCGGTCGGGTCGGGGAATCGGGACAGCCGGGTGAGCGTGTGGGCCGAGGTCGGGGTGTCGACGTGGGTCCGGTCGCCCTCGTGGACGGTGATCCGGAACTCGTTGTCCACACCGTCGACTTCCAGCCGCACGACGTCCGGAGCGGCGTGCCGGACCCGTACGCCGGGGAAGCCCTCGGCCTGCACGCCCCGGCGGGTGACGTGGTATCGGACCTCGTGCTCGGTGTCACGGCCCCGGTAGCGCTTCACCTGGGGCTGCGAGGGGAGGTTGCGCCAGCCGCCGAGGACGGCGGTCGTACCGGCCGCGCCGCCGGCGGCCCGGCGGGCGGCGGCGTCCGCGAGGGCCGCGGCGAGCGCGGCGAGTTCCTCGCCGTCCTCCGCCGCGGTCAGCGCGGGCAGATGCCGGTCGAAGAAGCCGGTGTCCATCCGGGCCGCGGTGAACTCGGGGTGCCTCAGGGAGCGCACGAGCAGCCGCCGGTTCGTCACGGGACCGTGGATCGTGGCCTTCGCCAGCTCGCCGGCGAGCCGACGCACGGCCTCCCGCCGGGTGGGCGCCCAGACGACGACCTTGGCGATCATCGCGTCGTAGTGCACCCCGATCCGGTCGCCGTCGCCGTACCCGGCGTCGATCCGCGTCCACGACCGCGGCTCCGCGGCGCCGTCCCCACCGGCCCCCGGCCGGCCGGCCGGGAAGGACAGCGTGTGGAGCCGGCCCGCCTGCGGGGCCCAGGAGCGGGACGGGTCCTCGGCGTACAGCCGGGCCTCCACGGCGTGGCCGCGCGGTGCGGGTGGGGCGGGCGGCAGGGCGCCGCCCTCGGCGACCGCGATCTGCAGGGCCACCAGGTCCACCCCGAACACCGCCTCGGTGACCGGGTGTTCCACCTGGAGCCGGGTGTTCATCTCCAGGAAGTGCGCCCGGTCGCCGACCACGAGGAACTCCACCGTGCCGGCGCCCCGGTAGTCCGTCGCCCGCGCCGCCCGGACGGCCATCTCCTCCAGCCGGGAGACCAGTTCGGGACCCAGTCCCGGCGCAGGTGCCTCCTCGACGACCTTCTGGTGCCGGCGCTGCAGCGAGCAGTCCCGGGTGCCCAGAGCCCACACCGTGCCGTGGGCGTCGGCCAGGATCTGCACCTCGACGTGGCGGCCGCCCTCGACGTACGGCTCGACGAAGACCTCGCCGTCCCCGAAGGCGCTCAGCGCCTCCGCCCGGGCGGCCGCCAGTTCGTCCCGGAGCACGCCCAGCTCCCGGACGACGCGCATACCGCGGCCGCCTCCGCCGGCCGCCGCCTTCACCAGCACGGGCAGATCGTCCTCGGTGACCGCGTCCGCCGCGAGCGGGGCGATCCCCATCAGTTCCTTGGCACGGGTCTTGGACGCCATCGCCTCGACGGCCTCCGGGGGCGGGCCGATCCAGGTCAGTCCCGCGCCGGTGACCTCCCGGGCGAAGTCGGCGTTCTCGGACAGGAATCCGTAGCCGGGGTGGACGGCGTCCGCGCCGGCCGCGAGCGCCGCCTTCACGATCAGGTCGCCGCGCAGATAGGTGTCGGCGGGTGCGGAGCCCGGCAGCCGGACGGCGGTGTCGGCCTCGCGGGTGTGCAGCGCACCCTCGTCGGGGTCGGCGTAGACGGCGACCGTCGCGATACCGAGCTCCCGGCAGGTGCGGAACACCCGGCAGGCGATCTCACCGCGGTTGGCGACGAGCAGGGTCTCGATCATGGGGCCTCACATCCTGAAGACGCCGAAGCCGCCGCGCGCGCCTTCGACCGGGGCCGTGTGGATGGCGGACAGGCAGATGCCGAGCACCGTGCGGGTGTCGCGCGGGTCGATGACACCGTCGTCGTACAGCCGCCCGGAAAGGAACATCGGCAGCGACTCCGTCTCGATCTGCTGCTCGACCATCGCGCGCAGCCCCGCGTCGGCCTCCTCGTCGTACGGCTGCCCCTTCGCGGCGGCCGAGGCGCGGGCGACGATCGAGAGGACTCCGGCGAGCTGCTGCGGTCCCATCACGGCGGACTTGGCACTGGGCCAGGCGAAGAGGAAACGCGGGTCGTACGCCCGGCCGCACATCCCGTAGTGGCCTGCGCCGTACGAGGCGCCCATCAGGACCGACAGATGCGGGACCTTCGAATTGGAGACCGCGTTGATCATCATGGCGCCGTGCTTGATGATGCCGCCCTGCTCGTACTCCTTGCCGACCATGTAGCCGGTGGTGTTGTGCAGGAAGACCAGCGGGATGTCGCGCTGGTTGGCCAGCTGGATGAACTGGGCGGCCTTCTGCGACTCGGCGCTGAACAGCACGCCCTGCGCGTTGGCGAGGATGCCGACGGGGTGGCCGTGGAGCCGGGCCCAGCCGGTGACCAGGCTCGGGCCGTACAGCGGCTTGAACTCGTCGAAGTCGGAGCCGTCGACGATCCGCGCGATGACCTCTCGCGGGTCGAACGGGGTCTTCAGGTCCTCGGGGACGATGCCGAGGAGTTCCTCCTCGTCGTACGCGGGCGGTGCGGCCGGGGCCGCCGGAGCGGGGTGCGCCTTGCGGTGGTTGAGCCGGGCGACGATCCGGCGGGCGTGGCGGACGGCGTCGTACTCGTCCACGGCGTAGTGGTCGGCGAGTCCGGACATCCGGGCGTGCATCTCGGCACCGCCCAGGGACTCGTCGTCGCTCTCCTCGCCCGTGGCCATCCTCACCAGCGGCGGCCCGCCGAGGAAGACCTTGGACCGCTCCTTGATCATGACGGTGTGGTCGGACATGCCGGGGACGTACGCCCCGCCGGCGGTGGAGTTGCCGAAGACCACCGCGATCGTGGGGATTCCGGCGGCGGACAGCCGGGTGAGGTCGCGGAAGAGCGCCCCGCCCGGAATGAAGATCTCCTTCTGGGACGGGAGGTCCGCGCCGCCGGACTCGACGAGGCTGATCACCGGCAGCCGGTTGGCGAACGCGATCTCGTTCGCGCGGAGGATCTTCTTCAGTGTCCAGGGGTTGCTGGCGCCGCCGCGCACGGTCGGGTCGTTGGCGGTGATCAGGCACTCGACGCCCTCGACCGTGCCGATGCCGGTGACGACGGACGCACCGACGGGGTAGTCGCTGCCCCAGGCGGCCAGCGGCGACAGTTCCAGGAACGGGGTGTCGGCGTCGAGGAGCAGCTCGATCCGTTCCCGGGCCAGGAGTTTGCCCCGCTTGCGCTGCCGTGCGGTGTACTTGTCGCCGCCGCCGGCGAGGGCCTTGGCATGCTCGGCCCCGAGCGCGTCGAGTCGGGCGAGCATGGCCTCCCGGTGGGCGGCGTGGTCGGTGGACGCGCTGTCGAGCGCGCTGGCGAGGACGGTCACGGGGTCACCTCCGGTGCGGGCTGCAGTGGGCGGACGGGCGCGCGCCGGGCGGCGGCGCCCGGAGGGAGCGGTCCGGTGGCCCGGCACGGCGCGGCGGTGGCCGGCCCGCTCGGGGACGAGGGGGCGGGACGGCGGGCGCCGCGGAAGGGGGCACGGGTCACAGCAGGCTCTCCGGGACGTCCACGTGCCGGGACCGCAGCCACTCCCCCAGGCCCTTCGCCTGCGGGTCGAAGCGGGCCTGGGCGGCGACGCCCTCACCCAGCAGTCCCTCGACGGTGAAGTTGAGCGCCCGCAGGTTCGGCAGGACATGACGTACGACGGGCAGCTCCGCGGTCTCCGGCAGGAGTTCGCGCAGCCGCTGCACGGTCAGCTCGTGCGCCAGCCAGCGCCACTCGTCGTCGTCACGGACCCACACCCCGATGTTCGCGTCGCCGCCCTTGTCCCCGCTCCGGGCCCCGGCGACCAGGCCGAGAGGGACGCGGCGGGTCCTCGCGCCGGCCGACGGCGGCTCGGGCAGCGGCGGTTCCGGGACCGGTTCCAGGGCGCGGGTGCGGGGGGCCGCCGGAACCGGCAGCCGCCGCCCGTCGTCGAGCACGGCGGTGTGCGCGACCGACCCCGCGTCCACGTACGCCGCCTCGAACACCCCGTAGGGCGCGCCCTTCCCGGGCGGGGCGGTCACATGGAAGCCCGGGTAGCCGCCGAGGGCCGTCTCGACGGCCGCTCCGCTGACGACCCGGCCGACGGCCTCCGCGTCGCGGTCGCGCACGACCAGCCGCAGCAGCGCGCTCGCGGTCTCCTCGGTGGCGGCGTCCGGCCGGTCGGTGCGGGCGAGTTCCCAGCGGACCTCCGCCGGGCGGGACTTCGCCCGGCCGAAGGCGTCCTCGATCTGCTCGCGCACGAGTCGCGCCTTGGCGTCGATGTCGAGCCCGGTCAGCACGAAGACGACCTCGTTGCGCCAGCCGCCGAGACGGTTGAGGCCGGTCTTGAGGTCCGGGGGCGGGGCCTCGCCGCGCACGCCCGAGACGCGGACCCGGTCCGGGCCGTCCTGGCTGAGCCGTACCGAGTCCAGGCGCGCGGTGACGTCGGGGCCCGCGTACCGCGCTCCGCCCGTCTCGTACAGCAGCTGGGCGGTGACCGTCCCGATGTCCACGAAACCGCCGGTGCCGGGGTGCTTGGTGATGACGCTGCTGCCGTCGGCATGGAGTTCGGCGAGGGGGAACCCGGGTCGTCGCAGGTCCCGGCCGGCGTACCGCTCGTCGGCGAAGAAGGCGTAGTTGCCGCCCGTCGCCTGCGTGCCGCACTCCAGGACGTGGCCGGCGACGACGGCGCCGGCGAGGGCGTCGTGGTCCTCGGGCCCCCAGCCGAAGTGCCACTGCGCGGGCCCGGTGACGAGCGCGGCGTCGGTGACCCGGCCGGTGACGACGACGTCCGCGCCCTCCGCCAGACAGGCGGCGATCCCGCCCCCGCCGAGGTAGGCGTTCGCGGCCAGCGCTCCGGGGAAGCGCCCGGTGAGGTCGTCGCCCTCGACATGCGCGACGCGCACGGGGACCCCGACCCGGGCCGCGAGTTCGCGCACGGCGTCGGCGAGACCGGACGGGTTCAGCCCGCCCGCGTTGGCGACGATCCGCACACCGCGCTCGTGCGCCAGACCCAGGCCCTCCTCCAGCTGGCGCAGGAAGGTCCTGGCGTACCCGAGGCGCGGGTCCTTCATCCGGTCCCTGCCGAGGATGAGCATCGTCAGTTCGGCCAGGTAGTCCCCGGTGAGGACGTCCAGTTCACCGCCGGTGAGCATCTCGTGCACGGCGTCGAAGCGGTCGCCGTAGAACCCGGACGCGTTCCCGATCCGCAGCGGGGCGGGCTCCGTGGGCGGCATCGGTCAGGCCCTCTTGGGGGAGCGGCCGGTGCCCGCCGGGCCGGCGAACGCCTGGGCGATGTCCAGCCAGCGGTCGGCCTCGGCGCCCTCGGCGCGGACGGCGAGGTCGTCGCGGTGCGCGCGCTGGGTCACCAGCAGGCAGAAGTCCAGCGCGGGGCCGGTGACCCTGCCCCGGCCCTGGGCATCGGGGGCTCCGGCGGCCTCCTCGGGCCCCCAGGTCCACTGTTCCCCGCCCGGCCCGGTCAGCTCGACCCGGAACTCCTCCTTCGGTGCCTCGAGCCCTCGCACGAGGTAGGCGTAGTCACGGGCCCGTACTCCGATGTGCGCGACGTGCCGCAGCCGGGCGGTCGGCTCCCGCACGACACCGAGGGCGTCGGCGACGTCCTGGCCGTGCGCCCAGGTCTCCATCAGCCGGGCGGTGGCCATCGACCTGGCGCTCATCGGCGGTCCGTACCAGGGGAACCGGGCGCCCGGGGGCGCGTCGCACAGGGCCTGCCGGAGCCGGTCGCGGCCGGTGCGCCAGTGGGCGAGCAGTTCGGCGGGCGGCCTGCGGACCCCGGCCTCGGCGGCCCGGTCGACGAAGGTGCCGGGCTCGGCGAGAGCCTTCTCGACCTCCTGGGCGAACGCACCGGGGCTGGTGGCGGCGAGCAGGGCGACCTCGTCGGTCCAGGCGAGGTGGGCGATCTGGTGGGCGACGGTCCAGCCGGCCGCGGGGGTCGGCGTCCCCCATTCCTCGTCGCTCAACCCGGCCACGAGCCGGTCGAGTTCGTCGCTCTCTGCGCGCAGGTCGTCGATGACGGCCGCGGGGTCGGACACGGGGCGCTCCCTCCGGGACACGGCGTGGTGCCCCGGAGCATGACAGCGCCCGCAGAAACAATCAAGCATGCTTGCTTTAACTTCTTCCACTGCGCGTCCGGCAAGGACCGCACGGGCCTGCCGGCCGCTCTCGTGCCGGTGCTGGTGGGCGTCTCCGAGGCGGACGCCGTCGAGGACTTCGCTCTCACCGAACTGGCCACCGGGCGCCTGCCGGCGGACTGGCCGGCGGACTGACCGGCGGCGCACGGGCGGGGGCAGGGAGCCGGCGTGGCCCGGCTACGGACGCGCACCGGCGGAGGTCATGACGCTGTTCCTCGCGGCACTGAGCGCCGGCACGGGGCGGTACGGGGCTACGCGGCGAACGCGCTGGGCGTGGACGCGGCCCTGACGGAGGCACTGCGGCAGCGGCTGCTCACACCGGCGGCCGGGATGCCGGCGCCCGCGTCCAGGAACGAGGCCCGGGCTGCGACGCAGCACCCGCCCCTCCGGCCGCTGCCGGAGCGGACGGGTGCCTCCGCGCCCCGCCCGCGGAACGGCCTTCACGCCGTACGGCCGCCCGCCCTCACCTGAGTGCGCACCGCGCCCATGCTCGCCGCGACGACCAGCGCGATCGCCAGGGCGTCGGCCGCGGACAGGGCCTGGTGCAGCACGAGGAACCCGGCGGTCGCGGCGATCGCCGGCTCGAGGCTCATCAGCACGGCGAAGGTCGGGGCGGGCAGTCGGCGCAGGGCGAGGAGTTCGAGCGTGTAGGGCAGCACGGACGACATCAGCGCGACCAGGAGCCCCAGCCCGAGCGTGGACGGGACGAGCAGTCTGCCGCCCGCCTCCGCGACGCCGAACGGCAGACTGAGGACGGCGCCGACCGCCATCGCGAGGGCGAGCCCGTCGGCCTGCGGGAACCGGCGTCCGGTGCGGGCACTGAAGACGATGTACGCCGCCCACATCGCACCCGCACCGAGGGCGAAGGCCGCGCCGACCGGATCGAGCCGGTCGAAGCCGCCGCCGCCGAGGAGGACGACGCCGCCGAGGGCGAGGCCCGCCCAGAGGAGGTTGATCAGCCGCCGCGAGACGATCACAGAGAGCGCCAGCGGGCCGAGGACCTCCAGGGTCACGGCCGCGCCGAGCGGAATGCGGTCGGCGGCCTGGTAGAAGAGCATGTTCATCCCCGCCATGGCCGCGCCGAAGGCCACCACCGTGCCCCAGTCGGTGCGGGAGTGGCCGCGGAACCGGGGGCGGCAGACCAGCAGGAGCACGACGGCGGCGAGGACGAGCCGGAGCGTGACGACGCCGAGCGCCCCCGCGCGGGGCATCAGCAGCACGGCGACGGCGGCGCCGAACTGCACGGAGAGCCCGCCCGCGACGACGAGGGCGACCGGCCCGAGCGAACCGCGGCCGCGCCGGGCGGCGCGCCCCAGTTCGCCGGCGGCCTCAGGAAGGGCGACGGCGGCGGCTGCCGCCCGCTCCGCACCAGCGCCCTCGGGGCCATTGGTAGTTGCGGTCGCGCCTGCGCCACGGAGCCTGCTCACCGTTCCACCCTCGTCCATCCGACTGAACCTGTAGTTCAAAATACTGCACTGGAGTTGTTCGGTCCACTTGGTTTCCCCCGTCACGCTACGGAAGCCCGCGCCGTCCGTGAAATGCCGACTGGGCTGCGGTTATGCTCCGCACGCATGAGCATCGAGCTGCGTCATCTCCGCTGTTTCCTCGCCATCGCGGAGGAAGGGAGCCTGACCAGGGCCGCCACGGCGCTGCATCTCACCCAGCCGGCCGTCTCGCGCACGCTCGCCGCACTGGAGCGCAGGCTCGGCGTGCGACTCGTCGACCGCTCCACGCACCATCTGGACCTCACCGCCGAGGGCCGGGCCTTCCGTGACAAGGCAGCCGCGGCGGTGGCCGCCTTCGACGAGGCGCTCGACCCCGCACTGCTGCACCGCCGGCCCCTGCGCCTCGGGCACGCCTGGTCCGCCTTCGGCGCGTTCACCACCCCCCTGCTGCGGCGCTGGCAGCGGGAACACCCGGAGACCCCGCTGGAACTCCTCCGCATCGACGACCGCACGGCGGGACTGGCACGCGGCGAGGTGGACGCCGCCGTGCTGCGCGGCCCGGTCGGCACGCCCGGCCTGGTGACGGCGCTGCTGTTCACCGAACCCCGGGTCGCCGCGGTCACCTCCGACGGACCGCTCGCCCGTCACACCTCACTCACGCTCGCCGATCTCGCCTCCGTCCCGGTCGTCCTCAACACCGTCTCGGGGCTGACGACGCTCGACCTCTGGCCGGCCGGGACCAGGCCGGCGACGACACTGACCGTCGGCAACACCGACGACTGGCTGACCGCGATCGCAGCGGGCCGCGGGGCGGGCGCCTCCGCGGCGTCGACGGCGGAGATGCACCCCCACCCGGGCGTCACCTACCGCCCCCTCACCGACACCCCTCCGGTCCCGGTCCTCCTCGCCTGGCGTGCCGCCGCGCCCCACCCGGCGCTCGGTGCGCTGGTGGCGCTGGCGCGCGAACTCGGCGCGGAGGGGCTGAGAGAACACCACCGGGCAGGCCCGTAGCGTGGCTCCCACCCTACGAGCGCATGCTGCACCGCAACGCTCGTGGCGCGGCCGCGCCACGAGGCACCGCCCGGGTCCAGCCCGCCGTCCGTGCGCGCCCTCTCAGCCCTCGCCCGGTGGCCCGGCTCCCTCGGCTCCGGGTTGGTGGTCGGCCCAGACGTAGCTCGCGGGCAGCAGGTCGCCGATGCGGACCGCGCGGAGGCGGTCGCCCTCGCCGACGACGACCTCGATGCCGGGGAAGTAGTCGAGCAGCACCTGACGGCAGCGACCGCACGGCGGAACGACCCCCCGGTCGCGGTCCCCCACCGCGACGATCGTGTCCAGCTCGTAGGCACCCTGAGCGGCAGCCGTACCGATGAGAACGAGTTCGGCGCAGGGGCCTCCCGTGAAGTGGTAGGCGTTCACCGCGGTGACGATCCGTCCGTCCCGGGTGCGGGCCGCGGCCGCCATGGTGTGGTTGTCGCCCAGGCAGCGCGTCCGCGCCACGTGTGCCGCCGCCTGGACGAGTTCACGGTCGACGGCTTGGGGCTGCGTGGTCATCTTCTCCGCCTTCGCCGGGTGTCACGCGACGTTGGCCCGATCGGTGAGCACGCGCAAGCGAATTTCGGGCGGTCGGTGCGCCACCCCGGTAACCCGCCGGAGACGGGCGAACGGAACACCGGCCTCCGGGCACGGACCCGACGCGACCCCAGGGTCGGCCCCTGGCACCGCGTCAGGCAGGTTTTGCCCCGTCGCGACGCCCGGCACGGCGACTCGCGGCGTTGCCGAATCAACCGAGCAGACCCACCACGAGGTCGATCCGGCGCCTTGCGATCCTTCCCCTCGGCCCGGCGGGCCTGGGGAGACCCCAGGCACCGGACGCCGCTCCTCGACGGGCAAACCCTGCCTGACGCGGCACTAGCATGGGCCGATGCGGCACCCTCGCTCCCGCCCCCGGCTGATCGCGACCGACCTGGACGGCACGCTCCTGCGCCGTGACGGCACCGTGTCGGAGCGCACGCTGAGGGCCCTGCGCGCGGCTGTCCAGGCAGGCACGGAACTGGTCTTCGTCACCGCCCGGCCGCCGCGCTACGTGGAGGCGCTGGCCGCGGCGACGGGGCTCGTCGGCACGGCGGTGTGCAGCAACGGCGCTCAGGTGTACGACGTGCGCGCGCGTACGGTCGTCCGCTCGCTGGCGCTCGTGCCGGCCACGGCCCGCAAGGTGGCGACGGCCCTGGCCGAAGCGGCACCGGGACTGGGGTTCGCCGTGGAGACCGGCCTGAGGGTGCTGTACGAGCCGGCGTACCTGCTGCGTTTCGGCGGCGGGCTCGGCGCGGAGTCCCCCGTGGCGTCCCTGGGCGACCTCTGGCTGCTGGACGTCCCCATCGTCAAACTGCTCGCCCACTCGAACCGCTTCGACGCGGACGCGCTCGTGGCGCTGGCGGAGGAAGCGGCGGGCGGGCAGGCGCAGTTCACCCACTCGGGCGGGCGCGGCCTGCTGGAGATCAGCGCACGGGGCGTCACCAAGGCCGCGACGCTGTCCGCTCTCTGCGCGGAACGGGGCATCGCCGCGGAGGAGGTGGTGGCGTTCGGAGACATGCCCAACGATCTGACGATCCTCAGCTGGGCGGGCGGGGGTTACGCGATGGGCAACGCGCACCCGGTCGTGCTCGCCGCCGTTCCCCGGCGGACCACGTCCAACGAGGAGGACGGCGTGGCCCGGGTCCTGGAGCGGCTGTTCGACGAAACCCGCCCCGGGTGACACACGCCCGACATCGCCTGCCCCGGCCCGCCCTCGCGGATCGCCGCGCCCGGCCCGCCGTTCGGTCCCCGGTCGCCCCGGGCAGCATGGGCAGCTCCCGCATGTCGTCGAACACCACCGTGCCGGACCCCTCCAGCCGCGCCGCAGGGATCGGAGCGCCGCAGTGGCCGAAGGCTCGCATGCCCGCCGCGCGGGCGGCCCGGACTCAGTGCGCGCTGTCCAGATCAACGGGGGGATGAGTCATGCACGGCAGCCCAGGGCCGTGGACGGCGACCGTGGGCCCGCACGGCCTCTCCGCCTCGGTCGCGGGGGGACTCACCGGTCTCGAGGGTGTACAGCGATAAGTACGGCGGCCGGGACACGCCCGGCATCCGCGCGGACGCCTTCACGCTCCGCCGGCGGGCCCCGTGCCGCCGCCGTCCCTCCCCTCCCGGGCCTCCCCCACCGCGCCCTCCGCCGGCCCCTTCCCCGAAGCCTTCACCGGCCCTGCCGCCAGGTCCTCCGCGAGTGCCTCCGCCAGCACCTCCGCCAGGTGCCGCCCCCGCCGGCCCGCGAGCTGGTCCAGTTGGGTGCGGCAGGAGAAGCCGTCGGCCAGGAGGACGGTCTCGGCGGTCGCGGAGCGCACCGAGGGCAGCAGTCGGTCCTCGGCACAGGCCACCGACACCTCGTAGTGGCCGCGCTCGAAGCCGAAGTTGCCCGCGAGCCCGCAGCAGCCGCCGCTCAGTTCGCCGGTGAGACCGGCTCGTTCGCGCAGCCGGCGCTCGGCGGTGTCGCCGAGGACCGCGTGCTGGTGGCAGTGGGTCTGGCCGGCGACCGGGCGGCCCAGACGGGGCGGGCACCAGTCCGGGGCGTACTCCTCCAGGGCGGCGGCGAAGGTGCGTACGGAGTCCGCCAGCCGGCGTGCCCGCGGATCGTCGGCCAGGAGTTCCGGAAGGTCCGTGCGCAGAGTCGCCGCGCAGCTCGGTTCGAGGACGACCACGGGATCGCCCCGGTCCAGGACGGGCTCCATCACGTCCAGGGTGCGGCGCATCACGGCCCGGGCGCGGTCCGGTTGGCCGGTGGAGACGTAGGTGAGGCCGCAGCAGACCCGGCCCGGGGGCAGACGGACGCCCAGGCCGGCCGCCTCCAGGACCCGGACGGCGGCGCGGCCGACCGACGGGGAGAGGTGCTCGGTGAAGGTGTCGGGCCACAGCACGAGCGGTGAGCCCGGCGTTCCGTCGCGCCGCCACCAGGAGGTGAAGGTCCGCGTCGCGAGCCGCGGGATCTCCCGTTCGGGGGCGATGCCGCCGAGGCGTTTCGCGAGCGACGCGAGGGGCCGTACCCGCGAGGCCGCGTTCAGCAGCCCGGCGAACGGCGCGGCCGCCCGCAGCCAGCGCGGCAGCCACCCCATCGTGTAGTGCGCCGCGGGCCGCAGCCGCCCCGCGTAACGGTGGTGCAGGAACTCCGCCTTGTACGTGGCCATGTCGACGCCGACCGGGCAGTCGCTGCGGCAGCCCTTGCAGGACAGGCACAGATCGAGCGCCTCGTGCACCTCCCGCGAGCGCCAGCCGCCGGTGACCACCTCGCCCGCGAGCATCTCGTGCAGCAACCGGGCGCGGCCGCGGGTGGAGTGCCGCTCCTCGCCGGTCGCACGGTACGAAGGGCACATCACCTCCGGCCCCGACGACGGCCCTTCCACCCGGCACTTGGCCACCCCGACGCACCGCCGCACGGCGGCCGTGAAGTCCCCGCCGTCGTGCGGGTACCCGAAGGCCACGTCCACCGGCCGCTTCGGCAGGACCGCGAAGCGCAGGTTCTCGTCGAGGCGCGCGGGCCGGGCCAGTACGCCGGGGTTGAGCCCGCCGGCGGGGTCCCACAGGTCCTTGAACCGGGCGAACAGCGCCACCAGTTCGTCCCCGTACATCCTCGGCAGCAGTTCCGCTCGGGCCAGTCCGTCGCCGTGCTCGCCCGACAGCGAACCGCCGTGCGCCACGACCAGTGCGGCCACGTCCTCCGAGAACACGCGGAAGCGCCGCACCCCCTCCCCGCTCAGCAGGTCGAAGTCGATTCGGACGTGGATGCAGCCGTCGCCGAAGTGACCGTACGGCGTCCCGCGCAGCCCGTGTTCGGCGAGCAGCGCCCGGAAGTCCCGCAGATAGGCGCCCAGCCGCGCCGGGGGCACCGCGCAGTCCTCCCAGCCGGGCCAGGCCTCTCCCCCGGAGCCTTCGGCTCGGGCGGGGGCACCGTCGGCGTTGCCAGGGGGAGCTCCCGAACCGGCCGGGATCCGGGTCGCGGCGCCGGAGGCGTCCTCCCGGACCCGCCACAGCGCGCGCTGCCCCGCGGGGTCGGTGACGACGGTCGCGTCCAGCGTGTCAGCGCCGCGCACGATCTCCTCCGCGCGGGCCCGTGCCTCGGCGGCCGTCGCCCCGCCCGTCTCGACGAACAGCCACGCGCCGCCCCTCGGCAGCCCCTCGCCCACGGCGTCCGGGACGAGGTCGTCCGCCATGCCCTCGACCGTGAGCGGCCGGTAGGGCAGCAGTCCTGCGGCCGCCTCCGCGGCGGCGCTCTCGTCCGGGTACCCGAGCAGGGCGAGCGCTCGTGCGGGCGGCGACTCCACCAGTCGTACGGTCGCCTCCGTCAGCACCGCGAGAGTGCCCTCGCTCCCGCAGAAGGCGCGGGCGAGATCGGTGCCGTTCTCGGGCAGCAGGGCGTCCAGCGCGTATCCGGAGATCCGGCGCGGCAGCCCGCCGGGGAATCCCGTGCGCAGCAGCGCCAGCTGACCCGCCACCAGTTCCCGCAGCCCTTCCGGGGCGGCGGCCGCGCCCGGCGTGCTCCCGGGCGGCCCCCAGCCCTTGCCCAGCCGCAGCGCCTCGCCCCCGTACGTCACCACGGACAGCTCGTGGACGTTGTCCGCGGTCGTCCCCCACGCCACCGAGTGCGAGCCGCACGAGTTGTTGCCGATCATCCCGCCGAGTGTGCAGCGGCTGTGCGTGGAGGGGTCGGGCCCGAAGGTCAGCCCGTGCCGGCCCGCCTCGTCCCGCAGCCGGTCCAGCACCGCGCCCGGCTGGACCACGGCGGTGCGGGCGGCCGGGTCGACGGAGACCACGGAGCGCATGTGGCGGGTGAAGTCCAGCACGACGCCGGCTCCCGTCGCCTGACCCGCGATCGACGTCCCCGCTCCCCGGGGAACCACCGGCACGCCGTGGCCGCGGCAGACGGCGAGCGCGGCCGCGACGTCCGCGGCGTCGAGCGGCGCGACCACGCCCTCCGGCACCCGGCGGTAGTTGGACGCGTCCATCGTCGTCAGCGCCCGCGCCCCGGGCGAGAAGTCCACCTCGCCGCGGAGCTCCTTCCGCAGTGCCCGTTCCAGCTCCCTGCGATCAGCCACCGTGCGATCAGCCATGGGCCCAGCGTGCCCCACGCTCGATCGGGTGATGCCCATACCCGTCCCGACCAGTGATCGCTTGTCTCATTCGCCGGACATCGAGCCCGGTGACCTGGCGGAACCGACTAGGCTCCGGCTCGTGGCCGATATCCAGATTCCCGCTGACATCAAGCCCGGCGACGGTCGTTTCGGCGCCGGACCTTCCAAGGTGCGTACGGAGGCGCTCGACGCCCTGGCCGCCACCGGTACGTCCCTGCTCGGCACCTCCCACCGCCAGGCCCCGGTCAAGAACCTGGTCGGCTCGGTGCGCGAGGGCATCCGCGAGCTGTTCTCCCTGCCCGAGGGCTACGAGGTGATCCTCGGCAACGGCGGCTCCACCGCGTTCTGGGACGTCGCGACCCACGGGCTCATCGAGAACAAGTCCCAGCACCTGTCCTTCGGCGAGTTCTCGTCGAAGTTCGCCAAGGCGGCGAAGCTGGCACCGTGGCTGGCCGAGCCGACCGTGGTCTCCTCCGACCCCGGCACGCATCCGCAGCCGCGGGCCGAGGCGGGCGTCGACGTGTACGCCTTCACCCACAACGAGACCTCCACCGGTGTGGCAGCCCCGATCAAGCGCGTCGACGGCGCCGACGAGGGCGCGCTCGTCCTGGTGGACGCCACATCGGGCGCCGGCGGCCTGCCGGTCGACATCGCCGAGACCGACGTCTACTACTTCGCGCCGCAGAAGTCGTTCGGGTCGGACGGCGGGCTGTGGATCGCGGTGTTCTCACCCGCCGCGCTGGAGCGCGCCGCCCGTGTCCACGGCTCGGGCCGGCACGTGCCGGAGTTCTTCAGCCTGCCGACGGCGATCGACAACTCGCTGAAGAACCAGACGTACAACACCCCTGCGCTGGCGACGCTCTTCCTGCTGGACGAGCAGCTGAAGTGGTTCAACGGCCAGGGCGGGCTGGACTGGGCGGTCGGGCGGACCGCGACGTCCGCGCGCAACCTGTACGGCTGGGCCGAGGAGTCGAAGTACGCCACACCGTTCGTCGCGGACCCGGCGCAGCGCTCGCAGGTCATCGGCACGATCGACTTCTCGGACGACATCGACGCCGCGGCGGTCGCGAAGGTGCTGCGGGCCAACGGGATCGTGGACACCGAGCCGTACCGCAAGCTGGGGCGCAACCAGCTGCGGATCGCGATGTTCCCGGCGATCGACCCGGCCGACGTGCAGGCGCTGACGGCCTGTGTGGACCACGTGATCGAGAAGCTGTGAACCGGACGCCGTGAGCGCCGGCTCCGGCCGGTCGGCTCACGGCGGTGGTGCGGCGCGCCGCACCGCGGTCAGAGGGGCAGAGGAGGGCTCGGCGGCCATGGCGTCCGCCGGGCCCTTCGTCGTGCTCGGACGGATGCCGCCGCCCCGTCGCACGTACGTACGGTGCGGAACTTGTGAGAGCGATGTGCAGCAGCCGTGGAGGTACGGCTGATAACCGCCCTACCCGGAGGGCGTGTTGGTCCATACGATCCAAGCGATCCGATGCGTTTGACATGTTCACGCCTCAACAGTCAAGGGCTGTCGAGGGCGGGACACGGGATCGGCTGGACCCCCCACGGTTCACCTCCCGCAAGGCCACCGACCGACTCTCCTCCGACCACAGGAGCACGCATCATGCCCCGCGCCTTACGCGCCAGCGCCGCCCTCACCGCGGTCATCGCCTCCACGCTCGTCGGCGGCAACGCCGGCAGCGCGAACGCGTCCATCGTCGCACCACCCGACAA
Organism: Streptomyces sp. NPDC049887; assembly: GCF_040656535.1. Taxonomy (NCBI): domain Bacteria; kingdom Bacillati; phylum Actinomycetota; class Actinomycetes; order Kitasatosporales; family Streptomycetaceae; genus Streptomyces; species Streptomyces sp. NPDC049887. The sequence continues at coordinate 468,937 of NZ_JBFAMM010000001.1, forward strand.
GATCGTCATCGAGATCGCCACGGTGAACGGCTCGGGCTGCAAGCCCGGGACCGCGGCGGTTGCGGTCTCCCCGGACAACACCGCCTTCACCGTCACCTACAGCGACTACCTCGCCCAGGTCGGCGGGGGCGCCTCGCCCGTCGACTTCCGCAAGAACTGCCAGCTCAACCTGATCGTGCACGTCCCGCACGGCTTCACCTACGCCGTCGCCAGCGCGGACTACCGCGGCTACGCCAGCCTGCAGCGCGGCGCGACAGCCGTCCAGCAGGCGTCCTACTACTTCCAGGGCTCGCCCGACACGGCCGCGAGGAGCCATCCGTACACCGGCCCGTACGACGACAACTGGCAGGCCACCGACGAGACCGAGTGGGGACAGCTGGTCTGGGCCCCCTGCGGAGTGAAGCGGAACTTCAACATCAACACCGAACTCCGGGTGAAGGCGGGGACGTCCAGCCCGTCGAAGACCAGCTTCATGACGATGGACTCCACGGACGGCGAGATCAACACCATCTACCGGCTCGCCTGGAAGGAGTGCCCGGCGTAACGGGAGCGACCGGCGCGGCGCCGTCCGGACTCCCGCGGACCGGCGCCGCGCCGACCGGGGTGGGCCCGCCCCCCTCCCGGGCCCACCCACCGGGGCACACCTCGCCGCGCTCACGACACCGGCACGAACCTCCCCCGGCGACGGAGACCGCCTCCCCGCAGGTTGCGTGGACCACGGACGCCTGCCCGGTCCGGCCAGCGGTGCGCACCCCAGGGCGCCGACGCAGTCGTCGGCGGAGAAGACCACCCCGCCCCGGCGGGCGCAACCCGCTCAGCCGCGCCGCCGCCGGGACCTGAGCACGAGGAACGCCAGCACCGCGGCCACGACGGCGCCCGCCGGCACGGCGATGCCCCCGCCGTCGTCACCACCCGCGCCCCCGGCGGACGAGCCCGCGCCTGCGGAGCGGGAGGGCGACGCCGGGTCCGAGCCCCTGCCGTCGTCGCGACCCGCGTCCCGGGGCAGGACCTCGCTCCGCTCGCCCTCCGTCCCGAACATCAGCCGCTTGCCGTCCGGGGTGAAGGTCACCGACTCGGCCTGGCCCTGCAGCGGCGCGCTGACATGGCGGTCGGCGCCCAGCCGGCCGTCGCGCCAGGCGTAGGCGCGGGCGCTGAAGTACGAACGCAGCACCAGTTCCCGGCCGTCGGGCGAGAACGCGCCGTCCGTCACCCAGGGCACCTCACCGATCCGCCGGAAGACGTTCGTCCCACCGGTCACCAGCCGGGACGGTCCCTCGTAGAGCCCGCCGCCTTCCTCGTTCTTGCTGGCGATGTAGACGCGGCCGGTCCTCGGGTGCACCATCATCGCCTCGGCGTTCCGCGGGCCGTCCGCGTACCGGACCGTGTACTGGGTGGCTTGGACGGTCACGTCCCGCAGCGTCCGCGGCTCGGGGAAGCGGTAGATCCAGACGTGGTCCCAGCTGCCGTTCGCGTTGTCACCGATGTCCCCGACGTAGACGTCCCCGTCGGGGCCGATCGAGATCGCCTCCATGTCCCGCGGCCTGCCGACGCCCTCGAGGGTGACGGTCGCCACGGTCTCGCCCGTCCGGGAGTCGACCGCGAAGACCCGGGGCTCGTCCTGGTCGTTGTGCGTCCAGTACACACCGGGGTGGGCACGGCTGGCCGCGAGCCCGCTCGACTCCGTGATCCGCGGGTCCTTGATGATGAAACCGCCGGAGTCGTCGGCCACGGAGGGCACGGCGGCCCCCAGGACCGCCACGGCGGCGGCGACCGCAGCCGCCATAGTCGTACGCAACGAACGCATGCCCCCAAGTGTCCATCGTCACGTCACCGGCCGGGGCCACGCCCGGCGGGGGTCGGCCATCATTACCCCCATGCGTTTCATGTTCGTCGGTGACTCCATGACCATCGGACGCGCCGGCGACTACACCTGGCGCTACCGCATGTGGCAGCACCTGAACCGCTCCTTCGGCGGCCCGTACGCGATCGTCGGCCCACGCACGGAGCTGTACGACACCGCCGCCGACGCACCCGTGTCCGTCGACTACGCCCGCCCGGACTTCCCGGCGAAGGCCCGCCGCCACCTCGCCGGCTGGGGCGAGGGCTGGCTGCACATGGCACCCCTCATCGGCGGGGCGGTGGCCGCGGCGAAGGCCGACGTGCTCCTCGTGTCGCTGGGACTGATAGACCTCGGCTTCTACACGAACAGCACTCAGACCGCCGCGAACACCCGGCGGTTCATCGCCGCGGCCCGCGAGGCCAACCCGCACGTCCGGGCCGTGCTGCTGCCGGTCATCCCCAACGTCCGCGCCCTGGCGGACAGCCCCTTCGCCGCCGAGTGCGACCGCTTCAACGAACTCCTCGCCAAGACGGTCGCGGATCTGGACACGCCCGCGTCGCCGCTGCTGCTGGCCTCGACGCCGGACGCGTACGACATCCACACCGACACCTACGACGGCACCCACCCGGGCCCCTCCGGCGAGCACAAGCTGGCGGCGGCCTTCGCCGGTGCGATGCACCAGGCGTGGGGGCTGGGCGGACCCTACGAGCGGGCGGCGGACTGAGGGCCGTCGTGGCCGGCCGCCTCGTCCCGGACCTCGGCCCGGCGGGCGACCGCCCGCCCAGATGCGAACCGTGCAAGGGGAGGAGACGCTGGAGGAGCGGGGGCACACGGCAAGGAGGACCGCCCATGTCCATGATGGACAAGCTCAAGCAGATGCTGAAGGGCCACGAGCACCATGCCTCGAAGGGCGTCGACAAAGGCGGGGACATGATCGACGAAAGGACCCAGGGCAGGTACAGCGGCCAGGTCGACACCGGCCAGGACAGGCTCAAGGAGCAGTTCGGCGGCGACCAGCCCGGCCAGGGTCAGGACAAGCCGCCGCAGCCCTGACGGGGCCCGACGGACGCCCTCCTGCGGAACGGAAGGCAATCATGACCGGGAACACCAAGCTCACCGCCCGCGACATCATGAGCGGCGGCGTGCAGTGCATCGGTGCGCACCAGTCACTGCGGGAAGCGGCGCGGATGATGCGCGACCTGAACGTCGGCGCCCTTCCCATATGCGGCGACAACAACAGGCTCACCGGCCTCGTCACCGACCGCGACATCATCGTCCGGTGCTGCGCGGAAGGCATAGACCCGGCGACGGTCCAGGCCGGTTCCCTCGCCGGTGACCTGCGCTGGATCAATGCGAGCGCCCCGGCCGAAGAGGCGCTGCACGAGATGGAGGAACACCAGATCAAGCGGCTGCCGGTGATCGACGTCGAGCACGGGCACCAGCTCGTCGGCATGATCACGGAAGCCGATCTCGCCAAGAACCTCTCGGACGACCAGATCGCGGAGTTCGTCTCCAAGGTCTACGCGAACGCCTGAGGGCGGTTCCCCACGGTCCGGCCGTCCCCGGCGACCGCCCGCTCCCCAGCCCCCCGACAGGCCGCACCGCCCGCAGCGGTCGACCACCGACACCGCGGCGCCCGGCGCCGTGCACGCCGTGAACGCAGGCAGGCGTCCACGGCGTGCGGCTGTCCCGGGCGCCGGCGACGGCCACCCGCCGCACGGACAGGGAACGTCCCGTTCAGGCGAGCCATCCGTACGGCAGTCGCAGCACGGCGGCGACACGATCGGCGACATGCTCCGCGTGCGGCGGGACGCCTGCCTCGGCGAGCCCCAGGACGAGGTGCAGATGCAGGGCCTGGAGCGTGGCGAAGGTGTTGAACGCCCAGGGCGCAACGGGGCCGGGACCGCCGCCCTCCAACGCACCGGTCACCACGGACAGCCAGCCGGCGGCCTGTTCACGGGTCAGACCGGGGGCCAGCAGGATCCCGGTGATACCGCGGGCGAGCCGCGCGTCCTCCAACTGCGCATAGCGGTAGCCGGTGTGCGGAGCCGTCATCCGGCGCGCACACAGTTCGAGCAGCCCGGCCCGCTCCTCCGGAAGCCGGCGGGCGAACGCCGCCGCGGCGTCGGCCCCGTGCGCCACCGCGTGCAGCCAGCCGAGGGAGTCGTCCCAACCGCGGGTGTCGGGCTCGGACGGATACCACGAGGCGAAACCTGCGTACCAGCGCCGTACGGCCGCCTCCGGCACCAGGCCGGGGACGGCGCACTCCCGGTCCAGCACGCACCGCAGGACGAGCGGGGCGAAGGTCCGAGCCTGCACCTCGGAATGCGTGAACCGCTGCGCCGCGGTGTCCCCGAGCCGTTCCAGCACCTCGTCGAGGTGTCCTTCGCGGCTCCAGCGCGCGAGGGCCGTGTACCCCCACGCGTCGCGCACCTCCGGGTCGGCGGCCACCAGCAGGTCCGACAGCTCGTCGGCGATCGACGACGGCGACGCACCGCCGGGGAAGGGAAGGCCCTCGGCGACGAGCGACGGCCAGTCGACGGGGTCCGTGGTCATCCGACGGAGCATAGGGGACGGCCGGGGGATCCGCGTGGAGGGTTCGGTTCAACCTGCCCTGCGCTGTGCGTGCCAGGAGGCGATCTCAGCAGCCCAGCGCTCGGCGGATGCGGGTGGGAGCATCGTGATCCGGGCACGGCCCGGAAAGGCCAAGCCGGGGCTGTCCCTGGGTGTGTTACCTGCGGAGCCGTGACCGGGACCCGCCCCGGTCTAGGGTTCCTGGATGCGAAAACCCCGTAGAGCGGCGCGCGTTGCCGTCCTCGACCCCGACGGCGCGGTCTTCCTCTTCCGCTACGACAACGAGGAGGTCGGAGTCCACTGGGCCATGCCCGGCGGCGGGCTGGAGCCCGGGGAGTCCCCGCGCGAGGGCGCCCGGCGCGAGCTGCGCGAGGAGACCGGATGGGACGACCTGGAGCCGAGCGCACTGCTGTGCACCTGGGAGCACGACTTCACCCGCGCCGGTGTCCCCGTGCGCCGGCACGAGCACGTCTACGTCTGCCACGGCCCCCGCCGCGAGCCCACGGACGGTGCCGCCGCCGCGCACACCGAGGAGAAGATCCTTTCGTGGCTCTGGTGGACCCCCGAGCAACTGGCCCGGGCGACGGAGGCGGTCTGGCCGCCGGACCTCGCGGAACTGCTGGCCGCGTTGCCGAAGAACACCTGACCGCTTCGCCCGCGCGGTCCGCCCCGAGTGGTCCCTGCCGCTCCGCCCGGCGATCCGCGCGCCGGGGAAGGACGGGAGCAGCGCCCCGTCCCCTCGGCGTCCCTCGGCCCCGGTGGGCCCCCGATGTACCGGGCAGCGCTCTGGTCACGGCGCTCACCAGGCGAATGCCTCCGGGGACGGCCCCGGGCCCGGGAAGATCGTGTCGAGTTCCTTCAGCAGTTCGTCCGGGAGCTCCAGTTCCAGCGCCCGGAGCGCCGACGCCAACTGGTCCGCGGTGCGCGGGCCGACGATCGGGCCCGTCACGCCCGGGCGGGTGAGCAGCCAGGCCAGAGCGACCTCGCCGGGCGCCAGGCCGTGCTTGTCCAGCAGGTCCTCGTATGCCTGGATCTTCTCCCGTACCGACGTGTCGGCCAGCGCGTCTGCGGAGCGTCCGGCCGAGCGGCGCCCGCCCTCGGTCTCCTTCCTGATCACGCCGCCGAGGAGGCCGCCGTGCAGCGGCGACCAGGGGATCACGCCGAGGCCGTACTCCCGGGCGGCCGGGATGACCTCCATCTCGGCGCGCCGTTCGGCGAGGTTGTACAGGCACTGCTCGCTGACCAGACCGAAGGAGCCGAGCCGGCGGGCGGTCTCGTTGGTCTGGGCGATCTTCCAGCCGGGGAAGTTGGACGAACCGGCGTAGAGGATCTTGCCCTGGGAGATCAGGACGTCGATCGCCTGCCAGATCTCCTCGACCGGAGTGCGCCGGTCGATGTGGTGGAACTGGTAGAGGTCGATGTATTCCGTCCGCAGCCGCTTGAGGCTGGCGTCGACGGCCCGGCGGATGTTGAGGGCGGACAGCTTGTCGTGGTTGGGCCAGACCTCGCCGTCAACGCCCATGTTCCCGTACACCTTGGTGGCGAGGACCACCTTGTCGCGGCGGTCGCCGCCCTTCGCGAACCAGGAGCCGATGATCTCCTCGGTGCGGCCCTTGTTCTCGCCCCAGCCGTAGACGTTCGCGGTGTCGAAGAAGTTCAGGCCCGCGTCGAGGGCGGCGTCCATGATCGTGTGGCTGTCGGCCTCGGTGGTCTGGGGCCCGAAGTTCATTGTGCCGAGGACGAGTCGGCTTACCTTGAGTCCGGTGCGTCCGAGCTGCGTGTACTTCATGGGGCTCAGCCAACTGCTTCGAGTCCGCTCGAAGCAAGGGCGCAACGGCGCGGCGTCCCCGCCCCCGGGCCTTCGTCGCTCCTCGCGCCGTGTGCCGCTCCTGCGTGCCGCTCCGCGTGCCACGCCGCCCGCTCGGGCGCTCAGCGGCCGAGCGCAGCCGCCACCGCGACGACGGCGAACATCAGCACAAGCACACCGGCCATGATCCGGTTACGGGTCTTCGGGTCCACCCTTTGAGCCTAACGGGCTGGTCCGGGCCTCCGAAGCCTGGGGCGTCCCTCGCGGACCCGCCGGTTCCGGGGGCCGGTCCGCGGGGCAGGTCCGCGGGGCCGGCCCGCTGTGCCCTCAAGCGGGCCGGGCCGGGCCGGGCCGCCGGCCGTGCCGTGCACCGGCTCCGGCTCCGGCTCCGGCGTCAGCCCGCCGAGCCCAGGGGCCACCGGCCGGCCTCCTCATAGCGCGGCCGCTCACCGGGGCGGCCCCCGCCGGGCAGGTTGCTGCGGACCAGCAGCAGCCGGGACACGGTCCACGGCCTGCCCTCGAAGGGGCCCAGGGCGTCGACGTAAGGGCGCAGGTCCATGTCGGTGCGGGTGCGGGCGAGGGTCAGATGGGCGTGGTAGCGGCGGGGCTCCTCCATGGCGACGCCCGCACGCCGAGCCGCCGCCTCCGTGCGCTCGGCGAGCACCCGCATCGCGTCGAGCCCACCGGCCGCGCCGACCCAGAGCGTCCGCCGGCCGAAGTGCCCGCCGCCGTGCAGCCGCAGCGGGAACTCCTCGCTGCGCCGTGCCGCCCGCCCGAGCCGTTCGGTCAGGTCGGGGAGCAGCGCCTCGTCGACCTCCCCCATGAAGGCGAGGGTGAAGTGCCACCCCGGCCTCCCGGTCCAGCGCAGACCGTCCGCCCCGGGCAGCTCGTGCAGCCGCTCCACGGCCAGCCCGAGCTCCCGCAGGGCCTCGTCGGGCGGCATCACGGCGGCGAAGAGTCTCATGCTCCGAGTCTCGCAGGCGCGGGTTCCCCCACACCCCCACACGGGTTCGCGGAGGCGCGCGCCACCGGGCGGCGCCGCGGCCGCCGTCGCTATGCCGCAGCCGTCAGCCGCTCGCGCGGCACCATCCGTACGTGCCGGTGCCCACGGCGCAGGTCCACCTTCAGGCGCATACCGCCGGCCCTGACGAGGATCAGGCCGATCGTGACCGCCGCGACGACGGCGACCGCGCCGCCCGTGGCCATGCCGACCCGCACGCCGTAGGTGTCCGTGAGCCAGCCGACGATCGGTGCTCCCAGCGGCGTACCGCCGACGAAGACCATCATGTAGAGGCTCATGACACGGCCCCGCATGACGGGGTCGGTCGCCATCTGGACCGACGAGTTCGCCGTCACGTTCACCGTCAGACCGACCATGCCGATCGGGACGAGCAGCGCCGCGAACAGCCAGAACGACGGCGAGAACGCGGCCGCGATCTCCAGCACGCCGAACAGGGCCGCCGCGCCGAGGAGCATCCGCAGCCGCGAGGAGGCGCGGCGGGCGCAGAGCAGGGCCCCGGCCAGGGAACCGGCCGCCATCAGCGTGTTGAACAGGCCGTACGTACCGGCACCCGCGTGGAAGACCTTGTCGGCGAAGGCCGTCAGCCAGATCGGGAAGTTGAAGGCGAACGTGCCGACGAAGCCCACGAGCACGATCGGCCAGATCAGCTCGGGCCGGCCGGCGACGTACTTCAGGCCCTCCCTCAACTGCCCCTTGCCGCGCGGAACCCGCTCGGCCCGGTGCAGCTCGGCCGGGCGCATCAGCAGCAGACCGGCGATCGGCGCGAGGAAGGACAGACCGTTGAGCAGGAAGGCCCAGCCACTGCCCACGGCGGTGATCAGCACACCGGCGACCGCGGGCCCGATCAGCCGCGCGGACTGGAAGTTGGCGGAGTTGAGGCTGACGGCGTTGCGCAGCTGGTCCGGCCCGACCATCTCGGAGACGAAGGACTGGCGGGTCGGGTTGTCGACGACCGTGACCATGCCGAGCAGGAAGGCGATGAGGTAGACGTGCCAGACCCGGACCGCGCCGGAGAGCGTGAGCACGGCGAGCGCCAGTCCGCAGAGGCCGAGGGCGCCCTGGCTGAAGAGCAGCAGCCGGCGCTTGGGGCAGCGGTCGGCGATGACTCCGCCGTAGAGGCCGAAGAGCAGCATCGGCAGGAACTGCAGGGCCGTGGTGATGCCTACGGCCGCGGACGAGCCGGTGAGGCTCAGGACGAGCCAGTCCTGGGTGATGCGGGCCATCCAGGTGCCCGTGTTGGAGACGATCGCTCCGGTGAAGAACAGCCGGTAGTTGCGGACTCCGAGCGAGGAGAAGGTCCCCTTGCGCGTCGGTCCGGTTCCCGGCGCCGAGCCGTGGGTGTCGTTGTCGTCGTCGTGGGGCTTCGGTGCGGGTGCGGAGTCTGCTCCGGGTCCCGAACTCAAAAGGGGTCGCCTCCTCGGGCTGGTCGTTACAGGTGCGCGAGCTTCTCCAGTACGGGGGCGGCCGCGCGCAGCTTGGCCCACTCGTCCTCGTCCAGACCCTCGGCGAGCGCGGCCAGCCAGGCGTTCCGCTTGCGGCGGGACTCCTCGAGCATGACCTCGGCCCGCTCGGTCTGGCTGACCACCTTCTGCCGGCGGTCCTCGGGATGCGGCTCCAGCCGGACCAGCCCCTTGGACTCCAGCAGTGCCACGATGCGGGTCATCGACGGCGGCTGGACGTGCTCCTTGCGGGCCAGCTCACCGGGGGTGGCCGAGCCGCAGCGGGCGAGGGTGCCGAGCACCGACATCTCGGTGGGGCTCAGCGATTCGTCGACGCGCTGGTGCTTCAGGCGCCGGCCCAGCCTCATGACGGCCGAGCGCAGTGAGTTCACGGCGGCGACGTCGTCGCCGTGGGACAGGTCAGGCATGTTCCTTAGCATAACTCATTACTCATGCTAATGACCACCGGGTTACGGCTCGCCTCCACGTCTCACCCGAACGGGTGAGAGGGCTTCGGAAAGTGACGCACCGATCGGTTCCGGCCAACGATGCTGACTGACATGGCAACGACAGCATCGAGCGCATCGGCAGTGCTCAGCCTGCGGTTGGACGGCGAGCTGCTCGACCGGCTACGGGAGCATGCCGCCAGACGCGGGATGAGCGTCCAGGACTACGTGGTCCGGACGCTCGTCCGCGACGACTTCGACGAGCGCTTCAACGCCGCCGTCGACGAGACGGAGAAGTTCTACGGTCCCGTGCCGGGCCGGCCGGGGTCCCCGCCGGTCCCCGGCCGGCCCGGCACCGGGCACGGCAGGGCGCCGTGAGCCGGGAGCGGACAGGCGCTCGGGACCGGGCCGCGGGCAGCCGGGTGAGGCCGGGCGCCGCGGGCTATGTCAGGCCCAGCGCCGGCATCGCGTAGGAGAAGACGAAGACCGCCGAGACGACGTACATCGGGACCGGCACCTCGCGGCCCCTCCCCGCCGCCAGCCTCAGCACGCTGAACGCGATGAAGCCGATGCCGATGCCGTTGGTGATGGAGTAGGTGAACGGCATCATCACCATCGCCAGGAACGCCGGCACCGCGATCGTGAAGTCGTTCCAGTCGATGTCCTTGACCGACCCGGCGAGGATCAGGAATCCGACCGCGAGCAGCGCGGGCGTCGCCGCCTGGGACGGGACCATCGTCGCCAGCGGGGTCAGGAACAGCGCCACCGCGAAGAGACCGCCCGTGACGACCGAGGCGAGGCCGGTACGCGCGCCCTCGCCGACGCCCGCCGTCGACTCCACGAAGCAGGTGTTGGCGGAGGAGGAGGTGGCACCGCCCGCGGCGACGGCGACGCCGTCGACGATCAGCACCTTGTTGATGCCCGGGAGGTTGCCCTTGTCGTCCATCAGCTTCGCCTCGTCGCCGACGCCGAGGATGGTGCCCATCGCGTCGAAGAAGCAGGACAGCAGCACGGTGAAGACGAAGAGCGCCCCGGTGAGCAGGCCCACCTTCTCGAACCCGCCGAAGAGGCTGACCTGGCCGACGAGCCCGAAGTCCGGCGTGGCGACGGGGTTGCCCGGCCACTCCGGCACGGTCAGGCCCCACGCCCGTCCGGGGAGCCGGGCGATCAGCTGGACGACGACGGCGACCACCGTCATCACGACGATGGAGACCAGGATGGCGCCCGGCACCTTGCGGATGATCAGCGCGAGCGTGAGCAGCGTGCCGAGGACGAAGACCAGGACCGGCCAGCCGGAGAGGTGCCCGGTGAGTCCGAGCTGGAGCGGCACGGTGGTGTGGGCGGCGTCCGGGATGCGGGAGACGAAGCCGGAGTCGACCAGCCCGATCAGCATGATGAACAGGCCGATACCGATCGCGATGCCCTTGCGCAGGCCGAGCGGCACCGCGTTCATGACCCGCTCGCGCAGGCCCGTCGCCACCAGCAGCATGACCACGAAGCCGGCGAGGACCACCATGCCCATGGCGTCGGGCCAGCTCATGCGCGGGGCGAGCTGGAGGGCGACGACGGTGTTCACGCCGAGACCGGCCGCCAGGGCGATCGGGACGTTGCCGATGACGCCCATGAGGAGGGTCGAGAAGGCCGCGGTGAGCACGGTCGCGGTGACCAGCTGACCGCCGTCGAGCTGGTGTCCGTACATGTCCCTGGCGCTGCCGAGGATGATCGGGTTCAGAACGACGATGTACGCCATGGCGAAGAAGGTGGCGAATCCGCCGCGGATCTCACGGGCGATCGTGGAGCCGCGCTCGGAGATCTTGAAGTAGCGGTCGAGCCGGCCGGGGGCACGGGAACCGGAGTCGGGCCGCTGCGGCTGCCGGACGTCCGCGGGGGCGGTGGCCGTGGGGGGCATACGAGTCCTCGTCGAGGTGGTGCGGGGGCTGACTACGACCGGCTTCCCTGGAGGTTCACACGATGAATACCGGTCGGGCGCAAACCGGTTCAGTATGAATGTATAAGCTGAAGATCGGTATCTCCGCGCGTAGACGCCGGTGGGCGCAAGCCCGTCGCGGCCCCGGGTACGCCGTCCGGGCCGCCGTGACTGCCGCCTACACTGACCGCATGGCGAAGTGGACCCCCAAACACGAGGCACCCGAGCCCCTGGAGGGGCCGGTCGTCGCCACCATCACCGGCGGCACGATCCTCTGGTTCGTCCTCTTCCTCGTCCAGGTCCCCTTCTACGGCTGGTTCGCGGAGCACGAGCTGGACTGGTGGGTGTGGACCTGCCTGGCCGGCGGCGGGCTCGGCCTTCTCGGCATCTGGTACGTGCGCAAGCGCGACGCGGCCATCAGGCGCGCCGAAGCCGCCTCGCACGGCACGGGCGCGGACGCCGCCTCGCACGGCACCGACTGACGGGGCGATCCCGCGGCCCGCCGGAGCGGGCTCAGCGCATCCCGACCCCCCACGGGACGCGCCTCACGCACCCCGCCCCCCACCGGACGCGCCTCACGCACCCCGGCCCCCCACCACCACCACCACCGGACGCGCCTCGTGCGACCAGGGCCCGTGCCGTGCCCGCGCCCCGGGCACCCCTGGGCCGCCCACCCGACCGCGCGCACCGGCGCAGTGGGCCCGAGCACGGGCGGGCTTCGGAGCCGGCACCACGGACCCGATCACCCGCCGGGCCGCGTCCGGCGCGCCGCCGGGCGGCGTTCCCGCCGTGGCGGGATCCGGCCGTGGCAGGATCCCCGGCTCGGGGGGTGAAGGGGCCCGCGCCGCCGTACCGTCGGAGGCATGACTCAGCGGTCGGAGATCGGCAGCGACGGAGCCGAGCCGCACGGCGGCCCGGTCATCGACGCGGGGGCGGAGCTCGACCCCGTACATCCGGTGCCGCCTCCCCTGCGGCACCGGCCCGGCGGGCTGAGCGCCGACGAGGTCGCCGAACGCATCGCACGCGGTGAGGTCAACGACGTCCCCGTACGCAGCAGCCGCTCCACCGTCGACATCATCCGGGGCAACGTCCTCACCCGCTTCAACGCGATCATCGGCGTGCTCTGGGTGATCATGTTCTTCGTCGCGCCGTTCCAGGACACCCTGTTCGGCTTCGTCATCCTCGCCAACACCGGCATCGGCATCATCCAGGAGCTGCGCGCCAAGAAGACCCTGGACGGGCTCGCCGTCATCGGCGAGGCGAAACCGACCGTCCGGCGCAACGGCGTCTCCGGGGAGGTGTCCACCTCCGAGATCGTGCTCGGTGACCTCATCGAACTCGGACCGGGCGACAAGGTCGTCGTCGACGGCGAGGTCGCCGAGGCCGACGGCCTCGAGATCGACGAGTCCCTGCTGACCGGTGAGGCCGACCCGGTCCTGAAGCGGCGCGGGGACCGGATGATGTCCGGCAGCTTCGTCGTCGCAGGCGGCGGCGCCTTCACCGCCACCAAGGTCGGCCGCGAGGCGTACGCCGCCCAGCTGGCCGAGGAGGCCTCCCGCTTCACCCTCGTCCACTCCGAGCTGCGCTCCGGCATCTCCACGATCCTCAAGTACGTCACCTGGATGATGGTGCCGACCGCCCTCGGTCTCATCGTCAGCCAGCTCGTCGTCAAGGGCGACGACTTCAAGGGCTCGATCGCCCGCACCGTCGGCGGCATCGTGCCGATGATTCCCGAGGGCCTCGTCCTCCTCACCTCCGTCGCCTTCGCGATCGGCGTCATCCGGCTCGGCCGCAAGCAGTGCCTCGTCCAGGAGCTCCCCGCGATCGAGGGCCTCGCCCGGGTCGACGTGGTGTGCCTCGACAAGACCGGCACCCTCACCGAGGGCGGCATGGACGTCACAGAGCTGCGCACCCTCGACGGCTGCGACGAGGACTACGTGCGCACCGTCCTGGGCGCGCTCGGCGAGTCCGACCCCCGGCCCAACGCCTCCCTCCAGGCGATCATCGATGCCTACCCGGACCGGGAGGAGTGGCGCTGCACCGAGTCCCTGCCGTTCTCGTCGGCGCGCAAGTACAGCGGAGCCGCGTTCAGCGAGGGCGACGGGCAGAGTTCGACCTGGCTGCTCGGCGCCCCCGACGTGCTGCTGCCCCCCGGCGCGCCCGCCCTGCGCGAGGTCGACGGCCTCAACGAGCAGGGCCTGCGCGTCCTGCTGCTGGCGCGCGCCGCGGGCGAGCTCGACGACCTCGACGTCGCCGCGGGCGCCCGCCCCACCGCGCTGGTCGTCCTGGAGCAGCGGCTGCGGCCCGACGCGGCCGACACCCTGCGCTACTTCGAGGAGCAGGACGTCGCGGCGAAGGTCATCTCGGGTGACAACGCGGTGTCGGTGAGCGCCGTGGCCGGCAAGCTCGGGCTGCCGGGCGCGGCGGACACCGTGGATGCCCGCAAGCTGCCGGCCGAGCGGGAGGCGATGGCCGAGGAACTCGCGGCCAACGCGGTCTTCGGGCGGGTCACCCCGCAGCAGAAGCGGGACATGGTCGGCGCGCTCCAGTCGCGCGGCCACACGGTCGCCATGACGGGCGACGGCGTCAACGACGTCCTCGCGCTCAAGGACGCCGACATCGGCGTCTCCATGGGCTCCGGTTCCGAGGCGACGAAGGCCGTCGCGCAGATCGTGCTCCTCAACAACAGCTTCGCCACGCTGCCGTCGGTGGTGGCCGAGGGCCGTCGCGTCATCGGCAACATCACCCGGGTCGCCACGCTGTTCCTGACCAAGACGGTCTACTCGGTGCTGCTGGCGGTCCTGGTGGTCTGCTCGCAGGTCGAGTACCCCTTCCTGCCCCGGCATCTGACCCTGCTGTCCACACTGACCATCGGCGTCCCGGCGTTCTTCCTGGCGCTGGCGCCCAACAAGGAGCGTGCCAAGCCCCACTTCGTACGGCGGGTCATGCGGTACGCGATCCCCGGCGGGATCGTCGCGGCGGGCGCCACCTTCTCGACGTACCTCCTCGCCCGGCACCACTACAGCGGGCCCGGCGCGCTGGCCGCCGAGACCAGCGCGGCGACGCTGACGCTGTTCCTGGTCGCCATGTGGGTGCTGGCGATCGTCGCCCGCCCCTACACCTGGTGGCGCGTGTGCCTGGTCGCGGCGATGGGGCTGGCCTTCCTGATCGTCCTGATGGTGCCCTGGCTGCAGGACTTCTTCGCCCTGCGGCTGGTGGGCACGACGATGCCGTGGGCGGCGGTCGCCATCGCCGCGGTGGCGGCGGCGGTGCTGGAGTTCGCATGGCGATGGGTGGACCGCCGCTTCCCGGCCTGAGCGCCGTCCGGGCGCCTCCGGCCCGGTGGATCGCCGCACCCCGCCGGGAGTCCGGCGGTTTCCCGCCCGGGAGGGCCCTCGGGGGCCTCAGTCGAACCAGCGGTCCCGCGCCAGTTCCTCCGTGCGCGACGGGTCCTCCAGCAGCGCCGCCACCTCGAAGCGTCGGGGCCACTGGCCCGCCGCCCAGGCGAGGCCCGCGGCGACGCCCTCCAGAGTGGCGGCGTGGATGACCCCGTCGGAGGTGCGGCGCCAGTCGAGTTCGACACCGCCGGCGAGGAGTTCCTCGTGCTCGACGTACGACGCGGGCGTCGCCGGTCCCAGCAGCGCGTGCACCGAATCCGGCACCTCGTGCTCCTCGCCCACCGTCGTCACCTCCGCCTCCACCGCCTCGCTGAGCCGCCCCACCTGGAACAGCTCGGCCAGATCGGCCGCACGGTCCGGCGAGACCGGCAGCAGCGGACGCCCGGCGGTCAGCGGCAGCAGATCGGGGGCGTCCGCGACCAGCGCGTCCGAGGCGTCCACCACCCGCACCTCCCCGTCGACGACGGCGCGCAGCTCGTCGGGGAGCGTCACCTGCTCGGGGTCCAGATCCGCCAGCGCCGTGTACAGGGCGTGCAGCTGCGACGCGGTGACGGGGCGGTCCGCGTCGGCGAGCCGCCCCAGCAGCTCGGCCGCGCCGCCGGGCTCGTCCAGCAGCGCGGCGACGGACGTCCGGACGCCGAGGGCGTGCAGCACCTGCTCGTCCTCGAAGCCGGTCGCGTCGGCCGCGTCGTAGAGGCCGACCAGCAGCGGATCGCCGCCCGAGGACCGCAGACCCGCCGGGCGGCGGCCGCCCAGCACCGGATGCCCGCGCAGCCACCACGCCGTGTACGGCCGGACCGTCTCGGTCGTGCCGTCGGGCAGCAGCACCCGGACGGTCTGCGTCAGCGCGTCCCGCAGCGGCGGCCTGGCCAGCAGCGCGAGGGCCCGCGGCCACTGGTCGTCGTCCACGAGGTCCAGGTCGCGCACGGCGGCGATCTCCGTCGCGACCGGTGGAACGGGAGTGTCGGGCAGCCGGTCCAGGACGTCCTCGCACCACACGTCGACCGCGTCCAGCAGCCCCACGTCGTCCGGTTCGGCGAAGTCGCCCTCGCGGGGCTCCAGTTCGTCCGGGTCCAGCACGACGTCGGTGGCGCGTACGAGCGCGAAGTTCGCCAGTACCCCGCAGGCCGCGAGCGGCTGCTCGCCCCAGCGCTCGGCCAGTTCGGCGTCGACGAGGGCCAGCTCGTCCTCGCGCATCACGGACGCGAAGGGGCTGCCCGGCAGCACCAGTTCACCGGCAGGAGCGAGCTCGCCGTCCTCGTCGGGGAGGGCCAGCGCACCCAGCCACGGCTCGTCGCCCGGCTCCAGCCCCGCGTCCCGTACGAGGGCGAGGACGATCTCCGCGAGTTCCTCGCTGTCCGGCGCGTCCTCGTCCCAGAGCCCGTCGCCGTCCTCCAGCGAGGCGGCGACGGCGGCCCGCACCTGCGGGGTCGTCAGCACCGCACGGGGTGTCGCGGGCAGCGCGCCCAGCTTCTCCAACAGCGGGTGGGCGGCATCCTGATGGGCCACCTTCAGCCCGAACCGGGCCAGTCCGTCCGGGGTCTCGGCGGTCGGCAGCAGCACCTGGCGCGGTCCGACGGCGGTACGGGGCGCGCGGCGCGGACGCGGCTCCCCGCCCTCCTCCCCGGACGTCCCGTCGCCGGCCGCCGCCCCCGTACCGGCGAGCGGCACCGGCAGGCCGGACAGCCGCTCCGGGTCCACACCGGCGAGGCTGTCGTACAGCCGCCACCACCACGACGGGGCGCGCTCGATCCCTGCGAGCCGGTCGATCGCCTCCGTCAGCGGGACCCGAGCGACACCGAGCGTCCGCAGCTCCACCCGGCGCTCCAGACCGGCGGGCAGCAGCGTCGGCAGCACATCCGCCAGGACCCGTACGGTCTCGGCGCCGGCTCCCTCCACGATCTCGGCCTCCAGCGGCCGCAGCGCCACCACGTCCTCCGAGGGGACGGCCGGGGCGAGGAAGGCGGTGCGCGGCAGCAGTTCCAGGATCGCCGCGCGCAGCGCGCCGTCCAGCTCGCCCTTGCCCAGCGGCCCGGGGACGAGGTCGATCAGCCCGGTCCCGACCGGCTGCCAGTCGCCGAGCAGTTCGGCGTACGCGTCCGCCGCGCGCCGCACCAGGAAGTCGGTGAGCGGGCCCGGAGCGGGATGGCGGCGGGCGGTGTCCAGCGGCAGGGAGGCGATCAGCAGCGCGGGCACACCGAGCGGCTCGTCCGTGGGGGTCGGCGCGTGGACGACCGGCGCGGTCGCCGGGTACGCGGGCATTCCCTCGGAGTCCACGGGAACCGCCCAGGTCACGGTCCAGTGCGGACGCAGCCGCTCCTCCACCGGCCGGTCCGCGAGCAGCGCCGGCTCGACCGGCCCGTGGTGGCTGACGACCCGCCAGCGGTTCAGTCCCCGGGCGCTGTCCTCGATGTGGACGTGGTCGCCGTGCTGCGAGCGGCGCAGGGTCCTGACCCCCTCCGGGGTCTCCACCACGATCTCGGTGAGCCCCGGCAGGGTCAGCAGCAGCGCGTCGTCGATCGCGGCGAGCAGCCGGGAGACCAGGTCCTCGGCGGTACCGTCGCGCAGCGGCAGGATCACGACCGTGTCGTAGCCGTCGGGTGCGGTGCCCTCGGCGGGCAGCGGCAGCCGCAGCAGCGGTACATGGCCGTCACGTCGGCGAAGTTCGTCGCCGAGGCCGGGGCCGGCCTGCGCGGCCTGCGCGGCGAGTTCCCGGGCCTCGGCCAGCGACCAGCGCACGCCGCCGTGCCGGCCGACGACGGCGGGCTCGTCGCTCACGGCCAGTACGGCGGCGAAGCCGACGCCGAAACGGCCCACGGCGGTCCGGTCGTCCTCGCGCTTGGCCGACGCCCGCAGCGTCGACAGCGACTCCACACCTGCGGCGTCCAGCGGCGCGCCCGTGTTGGCGGCGACGAGCGTGCCCCGGTCGAGGGTGAGCCGGAAGCGCCCGGGAACACCGGCACGTGCGGCGGCGTCGGCGGCGTTCTGGGCCAGCTCGACGATCACACGATCGCGGTAGCCGCCGAGCGCGAGGTCCTCCTCGGCGTTGGCGTCCTCGCGGAAACGCGCGGGGCTCGCACTCCAGGCGTCGAGCACCCCGCGCCGCAGCCGCGCCGTCCCGAACGGGTCGGCCCCCTCGGTCGTCCTGACGCTCACGCCTGTCTCCGCTCTCTGAACTGTTCCGGCTTGCCCGGCGGGTTCCCGGCGGTTCCCGCTGTCGCGGCCGTGGCGACCGCGCGGGGGCGCAGCCCCGTCCCGGGGCCCGAAGGTACCGCGTCACGCGCGCCCCCGCGCGACCGCTCCGCTGAGGGCTCGCATCGCGCACCCGGGTGGCGTGTGCGGGCGGAAGGGTGCGCGGTGGCGATGTCACCACCGGCGCGGGCGGGGTGGCCCCGACGCGGACCCCGCCGGGCCCGCCCGGAGCGATCCCGCGCGTCGTGGCGGGGCGCGCCGGAGGGCGCCCGCCAGGTGCGCCGGCGGAGCCGGGAGCGTTCCGGGTGATGCGCCGCGGCCCCCACCGCTCGACACGTCCGCCCAGTGGATCCGCACCCGGACCGGCATCCGGCAGTACCGCCGGGACGACACCCCCGGTCCGCGGGCCGGGCGGCGGCCCGGCGCCGTCGAGGAACCGGCGAGGGCCCTACGAGTGGCCCAGGTCCTCGTCCTGCGCGGTCGCCTCCACGTGGTCCGGGACCGAGCCGCTGTCCGGTGCCGGGCGGAGCGGGAAGTCGTCCGGCCGCATCGAGTCGAGCACCGGCGGCGCCGGCCGCGGCGGCTTCGGCATGACCGCCGCCTCGGAGTGCCCTCCGCACCCGTACGACAGCGACACGACCCGCCCGTCCGCGGGGGAGAACTCGTTCGCGCACACCCCGAACGCCTGCTTGAGCGACCCCGACAGCGGCATCAGGAAGCCGCAGGACTGGCACGACGCCGGCGCGGCCTGCGCCATGGGCGTCTTCGCGCCGAAGGAGTCCTCCCAGCGGTCCGCGGCGACGTGCAGGCCGTAGCGGGAGAGGACCCGCGCCCGGCGCATGCCCAGCTCCTCCGCCACGGACGCGATCGCACCGCGCGACGGGACCCGGGTCACGATCTCCGCGTCCTCGGCGTCGACGCGATCGGCCATCTCCTCGGAGACCGCCGCGTTCGGCGGCGGCGCGTCCTCACCCGAGTAGCCGGGCTCGAGCCGCAGGTCCTCCGCGTCCGTGGGCAGCAGATCCCCCGGACCGAGGTCGCCGGGCCGCAGCCGTTCGCTCCACGGCACCCACTCCGGCGCGAGCAGTGCGTCCGGACCCGGCAGGAGCACGGCCTCGTCGACCGTGACGTTCTTCGCGCGGGACGCGCGGGCCACCGTGACGGCCCAGCGCCAGCCGCGGTAGCCGGCCTCGCGGCACTCGAAGAAATGGGTGACGACCCGGTCGCCCTCGGACGCGAGCGAGACGTGTTCACCCACCACCCCGGGCGCGGCCGCTTCGTCGGCGGCCGCCCGGGCGAGGTCTACCGCCTCGGCGCACAGACGGTCGGGGGTACGGCTTCGCGTCGTCGCAGCACTCACAGGTCTCGCTTCTCTCCTACGCCGTCTCACGGGTGCGCCTGGCCGATTCGCGATGTACGAGCAGCGGGCGGAGCGGACCAGAGGGCCGCATCGACGTCCGCACCCGGGCACTCTGTCTCGGGCACACCTACCGTCACCCATTCTGCGGGATGGCGGAAAGGCGCGCGGCCGGGAACTACCGCCGGTGGCGCGCTACGCACGCTACCCCCTCTGTGGCGTGCCGCCCACCTGCCCGTCCGAATCCCGGTTCGGGTCGGCGGCGGGTAGGGCACTATGACGACGTGACAGCCGCGAGGTCGTCCGGCGCTCCCGGGCCGCTGAGCAGGGCGTGCCGAGCCGTCGGCCGCGCCCTGCACCTGCCGTTCACCCGAACGGCCAGAGGCATCCGCCGGGCCACCCACGCGCACGGCGCGGGCGAGTCCGGACTGGGCAAGCTGATCGAACTGCACGCGGTCAACGGCGCCGGCGACGTCATGATCACTGTCGCGCTGGCGTCCACCGTCTTCTTCTCCGTCCCCACCGACGAGGCCCGCGGGCGGGTCGCGCTCTACCTGGCGATCACCATGGCGCCGTTCACGCTGCTGGCCCCGGTGATCGGCCCGCTGCTGGACCACGTTCCGCACGGCCGCCGTGCGGCGATGGCGGGCACGATGACGGCCCGCGCGCTGCTGGCGCTGACCATGTCGGGCGCGGTCGCGACGGGCGGCATCGAGCTGTACCCGGCGGCACTCGGCGTACTGGTGTGCTCGAAGGCGTACGGGGTGATCCGCAGCGCCGTCGTGCCGCGTCTGCTGCCGACGGGGTTCGCGCTGGTGAAGGCGAACTCACGGGTGACGCTGGCCGGGCTGCTGGCCACGGGCATCGCCGCGCCGATCGGCGTCGGTCTCCAGCAGATCGGCCCCGCCTGGCCGCTGTACGGCGCTTGCGCGATCTTCGTCGCGGGCACGTTCCTCTCGTTGAGCATGCCGCCCAAGGTCGACTCGGCGAAGGGCGAACGGAAGGCGCACATGCTGACGCACGGCGAGCGGAAGCCGAGCCTGCGGACCGTCGGCCCCTCCGTGCTGCACGGACTCCAGGCGAACGTGGCCCACCGCGTGCTGTCGGGTTTTCTGATCTTCTTCCTGGCGTTCCTGCTGCGCGTCCATCCGCTGGCGGGGCAGAGCGCGGCCGCCTCACTGGTGATGGTGGGTGTCGCCGCGGGGATCGGGAACGCCTGCGGAACGGCGATCGGGGCGTGGGTGCGCAACCGGCCTCCGGAGGTGATCGTCGCCACGGGACTGATGCTGGCGCTGTCCGCTGCGGTGCTCACGGCGGTGTTCTTCAGTCCGCTGATGGTGGCGGTGCTGGGTGCGGTGGCCGGGCTGTCCCAGGCACTGTCGAAGCTGTCCCTGGACGCGATGATCCAGCGCGACGTGCCGGAGTCGGTGCGGACCTCGGCCTTCGCCCGTTCGGAGACGCTCCTGCAGATGTCGTGGGTGGTCGGCGGGGCGATCGGGATCTCGCTGCCCCTGAACGGCGTGGTGGGCATGTCCGTGGCGGCGGGCATCCTGGCCCTGGGCGCGGTGCTGGCGCTGCGCGGACTGCTCGTGGCGTCCCGCCGCAGCACGACGCCGCCGAGCCGGATCACGGTGGCGCCCCGCGTACGGTGAGACGGGCCGCACGGTGCGCTCCGGAGCGCGACTCCCCCGTGCGCGGCAAGGCCCCTACGGCCGAGGTCGCCGACGGCGGAGGGCGGACGGGCGGACCCGGGGACGGGCGGGCGGAGCCATCGGGGACGCCACGCCGCACCCCCGCGCTGCGGGACACCGGGCGCCCGATAGCCTTCGGACCATGACCGTTGCGTTCCTCTCCGGCAAGCGCCGCCGGGCCGCCGCCGCCCTCGGCGCCGTGTCCGCCGGCCTCCTCGTACTCTCCGCCTGCGACAAGCCGACGCCGCTCGCGACCGTGACGGTCGGGACGACCTCGGTGCACACCGAAGCCGCCTGCTACAACGACGGCCGGGCCATCAAGGAGTCGCAGATCCAGGACTGCCTCAACGAGAAGGCCGAGAAGTCCATCACCGTCGCGCCGGACGACAAGATCCGCTTCGGTGTCGACCCCGAGATCGCCGAGAACGGCTGGACGATCTTCATCGGCGGCGAGCGCGCCGAACAGGAGCCGTACCACAAGACCTACCGGACGATCCCGGCCAGCGCCTTCTTCACCAGCCCGACGACCGGTGAGCCCTCCAGCTCCGCGCAGGTGTCCATCGTGGAGACCTCGGGCAAGAAGCTGACCGGCATCTGGCACTTCAAGCTGGCCCAGGACTAGGCGCCCGCCCCGAACGGCTCAGCCATGCGCGTACTCGTCGTCACCGCGGTGCGGGCGGAGGCCGACTCCGCCGCCGCCGGGCTCGCCCCCGACGGCACCGTGACCGCCCACCGCATCCCGGGCGGTCACACTCTGCACCGCTGCGCGGGCGCGGGGACGACGGTGGACGTCATGGCCGGGGGTGTCGGTCCCGCAGCGGCGGCCGCGGCGACGGCCACCGCGCTGACGGCCGCGGCGACGGCCGCACCCGGCGCTCCCGCGTACGACCTGGTCGTGTCCGCCGGTATCGGAGGCGGTTTCGCGGGCGTCGCCCCGCCGGGCACGCTCGTGGTCGCGGACGCGATCGTCGCCGCCGACCTGGGCGCACAGACATCCGACGGGCACCTGCCGGTCGAGGAACTCGGCTTCGGGCGTTCCGTGCACCCGCCCGCCCCGCTGTCGGAGCGGATCGCCGAGGCACTGGACGCGGTGCACGGCCCCGTCCTCACGGTGTCGACCGTCACCGGCACCGCCGACCGCGCGGCCGAGCTGACCGCACGTCACCCCCGCGCCGCCGTGGAGGCGATGGAGGGGTTCGGGGTCGCGGAGGCCGCCGCGACACACGGCGTCCCCGTCGTCGAGATCCGCGCCGTATCCAACGCGGTCGGCCCCCGGGACCGGTCGGCCTGGCGCATCGGCGAGGCCCTGGACGCCCTGCGGAAGGCTTTCCGGCTGCTGCGTCCCGTCCTCGAGGAGGAGGCCCGATGAGCAAGATCAAGATCGCCTACTCGCCCTGCCCGAACGACACGTTCGTCTTCGACGCGTGGGCGCACGGAAGGGTCCCGGGCGCGCCCCGCCTCGACGTGACGTTCGCGGACATCGACATCACCAACGCCATGGCCGAGCGCGGCGAGTTCGACGTCCTGAAGGTCTCCTACGCGGTGCTGCCGTACGTCCTCGACGAGTACGCCCTGCTGCCCTGCGGCGGCGCGCTGGGCCGGGGCTGCGGCCCGCTCGTACTCACCCGGGAGCCGGGCACGGACCTGAGCGACGCGACCGTCGCAGTGCCGGGCGAGAGGTCGACGGCGTACCTGCTGTTCCGGCTGTGGGCCGCGGACGTGCTGCCGGAAGGGGTCGGCCGGGTCGTCGTCCTGCCGTTCCACGAGATCATGCCGGCCGTGCGGGACGGCAAGGTGGACGCCGGACTCGTGATCCACGAGGCACGGTTCACCTACCAGGAGTACGGCCTGAACTGCCTGGCGGACATGGGAGAGCACTGGGAGACCACGACCGGACTGCCGATCCCGCTCGGTGCGATCATCGCCAAGCGTTCGCTGGGCCCGGAGCTGCTTGACCTCCTCGCCGAATCCGCTCGTACGTCCGTCCGCATGGCCTGGGACGACCCGCCGGCGTCTCGCCCCTACGTGATGGAGCACGCCCAGGAGATGGACCCAGCCGTCGCCGACCAGCACATCGGGCTCTACGTCAACGAGTTCACCGCCGACCTCGGCGAGGCGGGTTACGCGGCCGTCCGCGGCCTCCTCACGCGCGCCGCGGCCGAGGGGCTCGTACCTCCCCTCGGCCGCGAGGCGTTGTCCTTCGTCCGGCCGCGCCGCCCCTGACGCGCGAACCTCGGCCCGGCCGCGGTGCCGCCCCTCGGGGAGGGGCGGCGCTGCGACGTCAGACGTCGAGCTGGTCGGCGACCGCGCGCAGCAGGCCCGCGATCTTCTTGCCGTGGGCCTTGTCCGGGTAGCGGCCGCGCTCCAGCTGCGGGGTGATGTTCTCCAGGAGCGTCGTCAGGTCCTGCACGATCGACGCCAGCTCGTCCGGCTTGCGGCGCTGTGCGGCGGCCACGGAAGGGGTCGGGTCGAGGACCGTGACCGAGAGTGCCTGGTCACCTCGCTGTCCCGCGACGACGCCGAACTCGACCCGCTGACCGGGCTTCAGGCTGTCGACTCCGTCAGGAAGCACCGACGAGTGGACGAAGACGTCGCCGCCGTCGTCGCGGGAGAGAAAGCCGAAGCCCTTCTCACTGTTGAACCACTTGACCTTGCCAGTCGGCAAAGCACACGCTCCCTCGATCGCTCCCGGACTGGCCGGACACCCTTGATCTGCCGTTGAGACAGCCTACCGGGGGTCTCTCCAGCCGGACACGCCTTAAAACGACACTGAGCCCCTACCAGTGAAGGCAGAGGCTCAAAGTGGTGCAGGAAGCGTGAGGGCTAGCCAAGGTGCCGGTACAGGGTGGCGCGGGAGACTCCAAGAACCTTGGCAATGGCGGTGATGCTCTCCCCCTTGGCCTTACGAGCCTTGGCGACAGTCAGCACGTCCTCAGTGATGACGGAGGGACGTCCACCGGTACGCCCCTGCGCCTTGGCAGCTACCAGGCCGGCTCGCGTGCGCTCCACGATCATGTCTCGCTCAAGCTCAGCGAAAGCAGCCATCATCGTGAAAAAGAATTTCCCCTCTCCGGTCGGAGAGTAGGTACCGGAGAGAGTCCCAGTGAGGATGCGGAGCGCGATTCCACGCGCGTGCAAGTCCTCAGCGATCGTCAGCACGTCCTTAGTTGAACGGCCAAGCCTGTCCAGCTTCCACACACAGAGGGTTCGCCCTCCCTCATGTAGTCCAGAGCAGCGAGGAGACCAGGGCGCTCCGTGTTCTTCCCGGATGCCTTGTCCTCGTAGATCTTCGAGCAACCGGCCGCAGTCAGAGCGTCGTTCTGAAGCTGTGCGCCCTGAGCGTTGGTGCTGACTCGCTGGTATCCGATGACCGCCACTGCCTGTCCCCTCCTGGTGTCCCTTGCCGACATCAGAAGTTGCTAGGGGGGTGTGCAGAATACTGCTAGGGGCCCGTGCAAGATTCTGCTACCAAAGAATACTAAGAGAAAGATACTAAGGGAAGGATACTAAGAGAAATGGAAAACCAGGGGGTAGGCCAAGGGATAGAGAGATTTGGGGAAGCCCTGGTTGAGACCAATACCCGCCTTCGGCGAATCTCCATTACCATTCCCCTGACAATGGAATACCCCAGCCGGCCGGGATACCGGCTACAGGCTGGTCTAGTTACTCGTCTTACGCCGGGTAGTGCATGTTCATGTATCTACCGGTCTTCACAACCATCTTATGCATCTTGTACAGCGCGAGAATCAGGCACTTCACTCCTGACTGGTTGGTTGCTGGCTCAATAGACAGGATTTCTACTGTCTTACCGTTAGACAACTTCAAGTAATCGCCCGCCTTCAACTTCCTCGCCTGCTTACGTGGTGGATTGCTGATGTCGTTCCCCTCCCTTCTGTTGAAGTACTTCCATCATCGCACCCACCACTGACAAACGAGAGGCAGTCATTCCGCTTCGTCCAGTGACCAATCCTTAGTCGGCACCCGACGACTTGTAGCCGTACGCCCATTAGACAGCAGTACTCGGAAGCGCAGGCGGTCCCTGTGAGAAACAGCGCTTGTCGGCACAGTAAAACGGTAGGTTGTGCCATCCAAAGCGGGCAGGACCGGAGGCGGAGTCCCCCATCTGTTCTTCGGGTCGAATCCTCTGCTGCCCTTCACCAAGCTGAATCGCCGTCTTCCATACGCTGACTCATAACGGCACAGCTCAATACACTCAACCGTCACCGGAGTTGTCCCATCGTTGATGAGGCGAAGAACAAACAGATAAGAAGCCGACTTAGCCTCTTGCTCTGGAACTTGTACACCTGTTCGCCAGAGTCGCACCTTCACTTTGGGCCGTACACGTCTATAGGTACGGTAGGACACAATCATATTGGCTGCGGTGAATGCGGCACTCACCGACGCAACCACGATGGCAATGACTGGAAGCGACATGCGGCAGGGATGCCCAGACACAAGCCTGTTGGACCCTGGCTTGAGGAACATCTGCGCTTGGACATGAGAGAGCCCCCAGACAAGGTGTCTAGGGGCTCTCTGAGGGCTTGGGCTACTCCCCCGGCTCCTCATACGCCGGGAGCCTCTGTGCGCGGCTCTCAGCGATGTTCAGCACGTCCGTCAGGCTCTCGATGAGACGGCCGGCGATCCAGCGCAGCTCATCCGCTGTCAGCTTGGCTTCCTCCCCCACCATCGGCCGCGCCAACTCCACGATCACGGCAGCCGTCTCAATCTGCTGACGCTCGATCTTGTCTGCCAGGAGAGACAGGGGTGTGGGAGTGCCGTCCGTGATCAGGTGTGCCGTCTTCCCTTCCGGCCCCTTCCAGGGCAACAGCCGGACATGGCTAGGCTGGCTCACTGTCATCAGCTCCTCATAGCTGGTGGCCATGCCCCCGGACCGTTCGCCCGGTCGCGGGGGTCCTTCCGAGCCTGAGGATACGCGCATACGCGCATACGCGTATACGCGGTCGCGTGAATGCGCGTACTCACGGATGCTCGGGCGCATGGATCTTGACCGCAGCAAGCCCGTATGGCCCCAGGTTGCTGCCGAGCTACGCCGACGACTGGACGCCGGTACGTACGCCCCTGGCGAGAGGTTCCCTGCCGTGGTGGAGCTTGCTACCGAACTGGACGTGGCTCCGTCGACCGTCCAGAAAGCCGTAGCGGCTCTCAGGGAAGAGGGGCGGCTCTATACCGTCCTGGGACAAGGATCGTTCGTCTCCAAGCCGTAGAAAGCCTTTCAGAGACGGCTACTGCCTATCCCCTAGGAAACTCCAGGCACGCGAAAGACCGGACCACCCCCAATTGTTATTCAACCATTAAAGATAGGGGGGCGAATTCATAAACAATTCCATAAGCAATAAGGCCCCGCCATTTGGCAGGGCCTTTCTTTATGCCTCTCTCTATCGAGCGAACCCCAATGCCTTCCATCGGTATTCTTCGGGGACGTTATGACTAATCACCATTCTCGTCATCTTGCCTTTCTTTCCAGGGCGGGTAAGGGTAAGCTCATTCGCCATGGTCTGGATATCTCCCAGGTCCATTACCATTCCCCTTTCGCTTTCATCCGCCCCCTTATCCCACACCCAGACCTTTACGCCATAGGCGCGGAGGAATTCCCTACGGTCTTCCTGGTCTTTGGACTCCCAGACTTCCCCGTACTTCTTACCCGTGGCTTTCAGTGTGGGGTTAGCCCTTTCCTCTTCCTGCTTAACGAGTAGCACGACCTTTGCCGACAGCCCCTTATGCATACGCCGGTAGGACTCTTCCTGTCCCTCCCCGTCGTACTCTCCTGCCAGGAAGTCAGCTTCCAGCTTTTCCAGGCGTGCCCTAGCTGACTGGAGTTCCCTTGCCTGAGAGGGTCCCTTACCGGCTCGCTCGTACATGTCCCACATGCCTACGCTCCCACGAATCTCCTGGTCAACCCACTTATCGAGCACGTCAGCACGGACGTAGAGACCGACAGCGCAACCGCCACCCTTGAACTTGTTGGAGCAGCGGTAATACCTGTGTCCGGGAATTCTCTCTCCGTCTTTCCTGGTGTGCCCGGAATTCAGAAGGGAAGTAACCGGCGCTCCACAGTTTCCACAGCGAGCAATACCGGCAAGCAGACTCTTTCCACCGGTACGGCTCTCCGTTCCTACAGGCTTGGAAGCCGGCTTGATCCTGTCGACCAAGTCTGTCCATTCGTTCATGGACGCTAGGGGTTTCTCAGGGAGAATGACCGGCTCTCCCTGGTCGTCTAGAACGGCCTCCCCCTTGTACGTGTAGATACCGGGAACCCAAGAGGAGCGGAGAAACTTGTTGATGATGGTCGACTGCCATTGCGTTCCCTTGGTTTCCTCCCCCTTCAGCTTCCTGAGGTGGTCTCCCCATGTGAGTACGCCACGGGCATTGAAGTCTCGGGCAATCCTGTGTGTGGACTGTCCCTCACGAACACGGGTGAAGATCTCCTCTACGTACGGGTGGAAGTCCTGGTCAATCTCCAGAACCTTCCTCCTGCCGCCCTCTACGGCCTTGATGCGGTAGCCGGTAGGCGGAGCGCCCGTAAGCCATGAACGGTTCTCCAAACGGCTCTGTACTCCGTTTAGGATGCGTGCCTGGATTGTGTCCCACTCAGCCTCAGCAAAGACGGCAGTCATGCGAGCCATCATCTTGCCTTGGGGAGTCGAGAGGTCGAACCCCTCTTCAACACAGACGATGAACTTCCCGTTCTGCTGCGCCCACTCCAAGAGTTCGTTGAAGTGCATCGAGCGACGCGTAAGCCTGTCCATCTTGGCTGCAATGATCACGTCGAACTCATCGGCTCGGGACGTGAGCCAGCGTCCTAGCTTGGGGCGCTTGAAGGGGCTCATCGAACCGGATACGTCCGTGTCCTCTGCCTCCCCCACCAGGACGCCGGACAGGTGCGGAGAGCTGACGTGGTGTCGGATCACGCCACGCTGCCACTCGATGGACGTGGAGCCGTCCGAGTCGGCAGACAGGCGGAGACAGGCGAGGTAGCGCAGACCAGGTGTCATGAGGGGAGGCTAGCGGAGTCTGTGTGCCTAGGTAACCGGCTTGGCCTTACCGGTAGGCACGTCTCTTCATCCTCGTACTCGTCGGGAATTGCGAAAAAACGGTCTGGATAGCACTGCAGCGGGCCGCCCGACCCGCCACCACACAAGGCTAATGGTCCGAGGGCCACTGACAAGACGTCCCCGGTGGTTCCTACGCGCTGGGAACTACCCTGGTCGGGTGACTCATGAAACCCAAGCGAATTCGGCCGGTCCCGGCGACGGGCTGGTCCGCGCCGGCGCGATCGTCTTCATCATCGGCGCTGTGGCCACTCTCGTCACCGTGGCCCCTCTGTTCCTCGGCACCGAGCCGTTCCCGACGGCCGCGTACCTCGTGAGCATGCTGATGGGCGTCGGCTTCCTGATCGCGGGAACCGGTGTGCTCCGGTCGATCGCCGCGCAGCGCCGTGAGGCGCGCTCGTCCGCGCCGCCCGCCCCCTCCGCGTAAGAGCCGCGGTCGACGCCGGGCAGCCTCTCGGCGGTCGACACCGGGCAGCCCCGCCACCCGGGAGCAGCGGTCAACGCCGGTGCGTGGGGGCTGCCGTCCTCCTCCGCACGGCGGTTTTCGTCAGGCTGTCGCGGCCGAGCCCGCGTACCCGGCGAGCCAGGCGGGGAACGCGGCGAGGTCGGGGAGGACGACGTCCGCGCCCGCCTCGCGCAGCTCCAGCTCGTCGCACGGTCCGGTCGGCACGGCCACCGACAGCGCTCCCGCGGTGCGCGCGCCTCGAACGTCGCCGACGTGGTCGCCCACGTACACCCGGGCGTCGTGCTCGCGCAGCGCCTCCGCCTTGGCCTCCGCCCACAGCCATCCGATGACTTCGTCGGGCTCGATGCCGAGATGGGCTAGGTGCGTCTTGGCGTTCGGCTCGTGCTTGGCGGTGACGACGATCGCGCGCCCGCCGAGCGCCTGGACCGCTGCGACGGCCTCCCGGGCGCCGGGCATCGCCGGGGTCGGGGATATGGCGTACTCGGGGTAGAGCTCGCGGTAGCGGTCGCCCATCTCCAGGATCCGG
The DNA here is from genome assembly GCF_040656535.1 of Streptomyces sp. NPDC049887. NCBI lineage: Bacteria > Bacillati > Actinomycetota > Actinomycetes > Kitasatosporales > Streptomycetaceae > Streptomyces > Streptomyces sp. NPDC049887. Next base: position 497,691 of record NZ_JBFAMM010000001.1, read on the forward strand.
TCGTCCGGGAACCAGTGCGCAAGCTCCTGCTCCAGCGGCGGTCCCAGCCGGGTGACCGCGAGGTCGGCGTCTATCCACACGCCGGTCTCCTCGGAGAGCGCCCGGTAGGCGGCCCGGATGCCGGGACGGGAGTCGATCAGCGTCATGTCGAGGTCGAAGCCGACGGTGAGGGGGCGGGTGAGCGGTTCCGAGGCCATGGGTGCCATTGTGCCCGGCACTCTGAAAGTGCCCGGGCTGACAGGAGGCCGGGGCGATCGGGCCCGGGGCTGCCCTGCCGGAGGGCGCCGGCCGGGGGCGCCAGGTCCGGAAGGCGCCCGGCGGGCGGACACGGGGCCGCGACCTCCGGAGCCCGCCCGGGGGCCGGACGGAGAACACCGCAGGCCAAGACCCCGGACGTGGAGCACACGGACATGGAGCACACGGACGTGGAGCACACCCGGAGACGGAACGAGGAACACCGCAGGCCAAGACGCCCCGAACGTGGAGCACACGAGGGCCGAGCCCGGTGGCGCACCCACCGCGAGGGGCGACGCGAGCCGCGCTCGGGGTGTGGCCACCCGCATGCGTGCGCCCGATGCACCGCCCCGCACCACGCACCACCGCACCGCCCCGCACCACGCACCGCCCCACCCAGGACGCACCACCGCACCGCCCCCACCCCAGGACGCGACGGCGCACGGCCCCGTTATCTTCTTCGCGGTCCTGCAAGAGGGCCGCTGGCCTCCGGGCCCGGCATGACTGTTGCCCCCTGTCGAACGGATGACCTGGGGGGTGG